>JALJPB010000146.1 GCA_022969175.1 Colwellia sp.
ATTAATAATTCGTCGGTGGGACGATAAGCAATACTTAGCTTGTAAGTGGTTTCGCTGACATCATCATTGATTTCTGAATAAGCCTCCCGTTCATTATAAACCCATCCAGAACCGTTATTTTCAGGAGGCTCAGTATAAGAAGAGGTAATCGCACCAATATTGTCATAACGATAAGCCGCAGTAATCTCTAGGCCGTCAATAACCGGTATCACGGTTTCAACGAACATACCATAAGTTTCACGAGATAAATCATACAAGGTACTGGCAGATTGACCTTGCATGACTTCTTCCAGGTTATCTTGGTTAGCACCGGTTACATAAGAAACTTCACGATAATCAAAACCCGTGGCAACATACATTTCACCAGCGGGAAGCTCGGCAATAGCGCCCGATAATTGCCCTTGTATCGCTAAAGAGTCGGTATCAGTAGTAACATAGTCTTGTGAATTAAGATTTATTGCATCAATCGCTGCAACGGCTGCTGATGATTGTTGACCAACAGGAAGAAAGGGGTTGATAATCAATGTCGGGCTGTTAAGCAATTCACCAAGACCTTCCGCTTCGATATAGCCACTTAAACGGTTTTGGCTTCTGGAACTATCAGAATAAGTAACCGAAGTATCATAATACCAATCAGTTCCCACGGCATTAAAATCTCCGTTTGTCCCTAGGGTAAAATTGAAGGCGTCGACGGTAAATTCTCTGGTACGAGGTCCACCTGGAGCAATACGCCAGCGTAGTCTCGCTCTATTTAAATTATCGCGTTGCTCTGCCGTCAATACCTCTGCACCCGGAGTATCATTTAACAGCAACTCACTGACAATCGCGGAATCCATATCTAGGGCCATGCCACTTACGAAATTGGCCGCTGCCCGAGAAATACTTTTAGTTTTTGACAATAAAAGTGAAGTGTAGAGTTCCATATTATCACTGATAGTATACGCGCCGTTAACGAGGAAGGTATCAACTGACTTTTCAGGAAAAATATCAACTGCTTCAGTAAAGTCGTAAAGACAACGTTCCTGAATTCTTGAGGAAGTAGCAGAATCTTGCGGTATGTTATATTCTGCACATTCACCATTACCCTGTAGCGGATCAGCTCGGTAACCATTCATTCTCCACTCTGGAAGGTCACCATCAAATCTTAAATCGAAGTTTGCAGGTGCTGCATTGCTTGATAGTCGGGTAAATACTAATTTTTCTCCGCCATAGTCAAACCCAACGATACCTGTCTTACCATAATCTCTTTGCGTAGACTTTAACTGCGCTTGTGAGTCATGGCTATAAGATAAAACAAAATTATAGTTGTCACCATTAATACCATGAGTAATGGCAAAATGATTACTCTCACCACCATCTTGTTGTGGTTGCGAAATTTTCGCTTCAACTTTAGTGCCTTCAAAGTTTGTTTTTAGAATGAAATTGACAACACCAGTAATCGCATCTGCACCATAAATGGCAGAAGCACCATCGGTTAATACTTCAACACGCTCAATGGCTGCAATAGGAATAGAGGAGATATCGACGGTATTACTGCTACTGTGAGACGCCATACGTTTGCCATTAAGCAAAACGAGTGTGTATGAAGCTCCTAAACCACGCAAAGAAGCGGTTTCTTGCCCTGAAGTATTATTCATTGCTGCACCAACAGCCGTATATCCTTGCATCGCAGGGATTTTACTGATCAGTTCACCCGTGGTATTAATGCCTTGCGCGGCGATTGAGTCAGCATCAAAGACCATAACTGGTAATACATTTTCCACGTCAGTTCGTTTAATTGCTGAGCCAGTGATAGCTATTCTTTCAACTTCTTGCAGTTCTTCTGCATAAGTCGGTACAGAACTCAGTGCAGTTATGATGGCAATAGCTGTTGTTGACAGTGATAATCTTGATATCTTAGATAGACTAAGTTTGTCAGTTTTCATTTATATTTCCCCTAATATCGATCAGACACAACGTCCGTTCATTTTCAAATGGGCTTTAATCCCATAACTTCTTTACACTCACCAACTATCGCGATTATTTCTTTATTTTCATTACGATTTTTCTGTGGTGCAGCTTGTTTTAAATGATCGGTAATCTAACTACAATCTCGAAAAAGCCTTTTAATTCTCGTTTATAGATAATTTTTATATAATTTTTATATTGTTTATTAAAACAATGTGTTAGTGGTTGTTTTTAGAGGTAAAATAAGAGGTAAAATAAAAATAATGAAATTGATAACTTGGTTTGTTACAGTATTAGTATTGGGAATACAGCTAGTCAGCTATCTAAAATTAACAGGATAGGTTGAGCCAGAATACAACTAAGAAAAAGTTAATTAATTGTTCACGAATAAATAATAAAAATACAAAAAATACAAAAAATAAGAATTAATCGTAACTAATGAGAAAAGATACAACCTATTTTATAAGAGACTGTAATGTTATTCCGGATGAGAATTGCCTGCTGTTCAAAGGCACTTCAAGGGAAAAGTTGCAGCCTAAAGTTATCGAGGTATTAAATTTACTTGCCAAGAATTATCCTCGAGTTATCTCCCGTGAAGAAATAATCCATGAAATTTGGGATGACAATGCTCCTGTAGGTGAACAGGCTTTGACCAATGCCATATGGAATCTCCGACAAATTTTTCGTAAGTATTATGGTGAAATACCATTCATTAGTACTATACATAAATCTGGTTATAAATTATCAGCCAAGCCTGTTTTTCATAATATAGATACTGTTAAAAAAAATTCACGGAGAATTGACTATCGATTAATGATTATCATCAGTATTTTTGTAACAACAATTCTTTTAATAGCGACATTTCTTTATCCGAATAAAATACAAGAGCCCGAAAAAATTGTTGTTGAATCTATTACTACTGAATCTGGCAGAGAGGTATTTCCTGCCTTATCTCCCGATAATAGACATGTAGCATTTAAATGGGTTCGGGCAGGTTATTCTATTGATCTGTATATGAAAGATCTGACACAACCAGATTTACCTATAAAGAGACTTACTTTTGATGATGAACCAGAAGGTGCGCCCGTTTGGTCTGCCGATGGCAAACATCTCTACTTCCAGAAATTCTCTGACTCTTCTAATAATGCAGATTGCAAAATTGTTGAATTAACTTTACTCAATGGCGCTGAAAAGACCATTGCTAATTGTGCAAAAGTACAGTTTCCTCATATTGCCATATCTGATGATGGAACTCAGCTCGCTTATCTAACCCTCATAGAATATAACCCACATATAGGTATTGCAATTATTGAGCTCAATGACCTGGCAAAATCGCCCAGAATCATTGCCTGTAATTCCAACTGTAAATTTATAAATCGTGATTTATCCTTTTCAAAAGATGGGCAGAAACTCGCTGTCGCTAGGCGATTTAATGAATATAACGAAAATATATTCATTATTGATTTGAAGTCAGGTGCGGAAACCCAAATCACCAATGAGTTTTATGACATTGTCGGTTTAACTTGGCATTCAGATAATAGACACATTATCTTTGGTGCCCAGTATTCTGATTTTAGAAAGGGATTTATGGTCAACATTGATTCTAAAGTTATTAAGCCGTTGGGCATTGATGGATTCGCTTTTCCAAATATAAACAAAAACAACGATTTTTTGCTCTATCATGATAGGGCTAGCAAGTCGCATATTGGCTCTTTATCACTTGCTAAAGACAAAAAGTCTACATTATTCCCTTTGATATTATCGGATTACAGTCATAAAAATCAGGATTATTCGAAAATTCATAACAAAATTACTTATACCTCAAACCAATCTGGATCACATGAAATTTGGGTATCAGATATCTTAGGCAAAGTAAGAGAACAATTAACATTCTTGGAAAAAGAGCTCACTTCACCAAAATGGTCAAACAATGGTAAATTGATTGCGTTCAGTGCACCGAATGAAAAACATACAGGGAATTTAATCTATATATTGAATGTCGAAACAAAGAAATTTTCCGCAATATCCACGCCTTTTAATATTCATGGCCGACCTACTTGGAGTTCTGACGACTCCGGAATAATTTCTTATGCGATTAAAGAGGGTCAGAAAAATTTATTTCTTTTCCCACTTGCTGGGGGAGAGCCGACACAACTCACCGAGAATGGTGGCATTGTTGGAAAATTGCATTCAAATGGAGATTTATATTTTACTCGTCAAGATAGTACCATCTGGGTTAAATCTTTGTCGTCCGATGTTCCTGCTCTGCAACTGTTAAAATCCGAAGGTTTTGCTGCTCGTTATTTATGGGAACTTACAGAGAAAGGAATTTATTATTTCATTGAAATGGAAAACCGTTATCAAATAAAATTCTATGATATCGCCACCTCAACGACCTCAGCCGTTATTGATTTACCTTGGCTTGCCGATAATAAATACCGTTCATTTTCTTTTGTTGAAGACGAGGAACTATTGCTATTAACTGTCGAAGATTTCCCTCAGGCTGATATTAAAAAACTTACCCACTTTTTATTAAAGGAGTAATTAACTTTACAAGCGAAATGTACATTTCATATTTAAATATTTATGTCTGCTTATGTTTCGAACGGAGACCTATTTTTTAGCGATTGCAGCTAATAGCTTTAGTCTGCTTCGTGGTGTTTGCTGACCCTTTGAACAAATGATTTAATCGGAAATTATTTGCTTCGATGAAAGGATCACTTTGTGCGCAAAGCGGAAACTTTTGGTATCAACATCATACCTTCCGCAGCTAGCCAATAGCTGACGTTAGCATTGAAATTACTAACGGCTTCTCAGAGCCTAGCGCAGTTGTCAAATGAATTTAAAGTACCTTTACCCCCAAACATTCGTTAACAACGGATGAATACTCAGTTAGTTAGGCGAACCACGTTTATTCTTACTACATTCACGGTTGATTTCACCAATATTTAATTGTTAGTTTTTCATATTAAACCAACAACTTGAGCACTTAGTTATAACAAAGGATAAAAGAGTAAACTAACTGTTCACAAGTCAGTTGCTAGGTGGTGAGTTTGAATTGTATTTACTGCTCTGTAGCGGTGTTAATGTGATTAGTTACAACAATTAGCACCAGTGAGTTTTAATCAATTACATTACTGAAACTGTCATTATAGATAGGTAATGCGTGATTATATCAATGATATATCTATCGTTGTTAGTCCATTTTAAGCATTTAATTGTGTAAAAATACTGAGATCAATTTAGATGAACATTCGTAAATTTTATGTAACATATTCAACTGGTTGATAAGAGCTTTGGTGTCGGGTTATTTTACAGTATTACTTTATTTAAAATTGTTCAATTTATCATCATATTGAAATTGTTTAATATTTAAGTTTTGGTATGTTTTTTGCTGAACAGGTGAAAAGGGAGTAATAACTTACTATTTTAACTATTACCTACCAAAAAAACTGAAAGGGACTAAAAAGGAAAACAACATGAAATTTAAATTTTTAAATATTATTTGGATAAGTTTGATACTGTCTGCAAGCTGTTTGGTTAACAATGCAAATGCTGGATTAATTCAGGATGGAGAGATAATTACTGACACAGAAACTAATAACGAATGGTTTACACTTACGAGCACACTCGGCTTTTCATATAACGAAATGCTTTTAAATTTTATGGATATTAATAGCAAGTTTTACGGTTTTTCATATGCAACATTTAGTGATCTAGAAACACTTATTAATGGTCAAGGATACACTGGTAATTATGCAATGCCTGATTATAATTCAGGGAATATGTCTGCCGCACAGTTATTACTCACTACTTTTGGGCAGACAGGTAGTAACGTAGCAGCAAGATCAGACGGTATGTTCCAAACTGACAGCGTTGGGTTCGCTAATTGGTTGGTAGTATTACCCTCGTATAACTGGAACGGACCTGGAGCAACTGCTGTTATAGCATACGATGCAACAGGGTGGGGACCTCATCGCGCTGTTGCTGGATGGGGTAACGGTAATGATATGGGCAGTTGGATCTTTAAGGCTGACGAACCTATCACAGGTACAGCAAATGTTCCTGAGCCATCTACACTCGCTATTTTCGCATTAGGAATGATTGGGTTAGCATCACGTCGATTTAAGAAACAACCTTAATATAGTTTTTATTATGTGATTCTAGAAAAACATCAATTGTCATGATTGGTGTTTTTTTTGTTTCTGGTGATTGGTTAATTAGGTTATTTCACCTTTAAACCACCACCCTAAGATTAAGTATCCTTTGCTATGCCATATTTGTAAAAGACTTCAGACACTTTAACTTAATATTCAGCACTGCTACGTCATTTTTATAATTTTGGCAACATTTCATTCACAAAAACCTATCCTTTTGCGAATAGTTGTCGCAATCATTGCAGTTAGATAAGCCAAGCCTAACGTCCGGTTTCGTATCAAAGGGGTCGTTAGGAGGGATGATTTTTACACATGAATTTAGACCGCTTTGTGGTGCTAACTGACCTTAAAATCAATTATCCTAATGACCGTTTTGTCGGATAAATCGACAATTACCATAAAAGAAATTAAGGGGCGCTTTTGAGCACAAAGCGGTCGTTAGCAAGATTTCCTGAGATGATCACTTTGTGCGCACAGTTGACGTTAACTACTGGCTATTCTTTGGGACTACTGATCGCTAAAAGGGGACGTTTACATTGTCAGAAAGTACATCAAGCATGACTAAGCAGCAGACATTGAGTCATTATAAATTATGGAAATTTTATTGACCTTTGTGCTTGGCATTAGAAAATAGTTTATTACTCAACTTGCAGCAGTGATATTACCCACTTTTGGAGTGCATCTTCATTATAGCGTGGATGCCAGGCCGCAATCACATCAAAATTATCAGGTGATTGTTCAAGGTTTATTTCTATTAAATCTAAGTCAGTTATCGCTCTGGAAGGCAAAAAAGCTATTGAATCCGTTGTATCTAGATACATAGGTACGATAGAGAAACATGGTGCAGATACCACTACATTTCGTTTTAAACCAAACGTCTTGAACCAGTCATCAATAGAGCCTTTAAAATTTGGTCGTGAAGGCGAAGCAATAATGCTTGGATAACGTGCAATTTCTGCAAGAGAAGGATTTTTAAGTGCGATTGATGCCTTTGGTGAGGCAACGCAAACATGGTGTTCCTCAAAAAGTTTTACGATTGGATAGTTATCTGGAATATAGTCAGGAAATGCGATTGCTAAGTTTACTTTTCCACTTTCCATTAATTCATGAATTTTATCTAACTCAAAGTCACGAACGATTAACTTTAACTTAGGGGATTGCTCTCTGAGTAGAGAAATTAATGACGGTAATACTACTTGTTGGGCATAATCGGTTGCTGCAATAACAAAAGTGCCTGTGATTGTTTTAGGATCAAAGCTTGTCGGTGATAAAAGTGCGGTAAAATCATTTAGTAGTTTGTCTACGCCTATAGATAAATCTTCAGCAAATGGTGTTGGCACAAAACCATTCGTTTTTCTAAGAAACAACCTATCATCAAAAACATCACGTAATTTTTTTAAGTGCTCGCTTACGGCTTGTTGGGTTAGGCCCAATTGATTGGCCGCTTTTGATGCATTTTGTTCTTGTATTAGGGCCTGAAACACCCTTAATTGTTTAAGATCTAATCGGTCTAACTTACTCACATGTATCGCCATTACTTTTGCCTACAGTCTACGGCAATTTAACACATAACCAATTTTTCTTGTATCACTAACAATAAATGATTGTTTCTAATTGTTTTACCAGTTCTTTACCATCTCTCCATCAAATCAATTTAACCAAATTGGTATAAGTTAAAAAGAGAGAATCAAATGAAAACAGTTATTTTAATCGGCGCGTTAGGGAAAATGGGACAAGCGGCATTAACAGGTTTAGGCAATCACAAGGTAATTACAGCAGGACGTTCTGGTAATGTTGACCATTTTGTTGATATTACCAATGAGCAATCTATAAGAGCTTTATATGAGACTGTTGGTCATTTCGATGCTGTTGTTAATACTGTAGGTTTTTGTGAATACGCTACGTTCACTGAGATGACAGAAGCGCAGTGGATGACAACGGTGATGAGTAAAATGATGGGACAAATAAACTTAGTGCGAATTGGTCAAGAGTACATTGCTGATAACGGCTCATTTACGTTAATTAGCGGTATTTTAAATCAGAAACCAATTCCATTTGCCATTGCTGATGCAACAACAAGCGGTGCTATTGATACTTTTGTAAAAATTGTTTCGTTAGAAATGCCAAGAAATACTCGTATTAATGTTGTTAACCCAACGGTATTAGCTGAAGCATGGGACGTATACGGTGAAATGATGCCTGGTTTTCAGCCTGTTCCTGGAACATTAGTTGGAAAAGCTTTTGAACGTTCAGTAGATGGCTTTATTAATGGCGAAGTTATCTTTGTCGATGCATAATATTTATAATTGAAAGCCTACTTAGTAGGCTTTCACATAAATTATTGACTGACCGCTTATGGGTACTGAACAGCCCGTTTAACACAAAATCCTAAGGTCTGCTTTCGTACTAAGTGAACGTTAGCTGGGATGATTTTCACTCGTAAATTTTGACCGCTAAATAGTAAACAATGAACCTTTAATAGTTCTTTGGTAAAGCCAATTCTTTTGTATTAATGGGTCTAGTTTTTTAAATGATGTTAATGAATTTTTTGTGATTTTTATATTCAGTCATAATTTACCAAATGCACCAATATTAAAGTAGTAGCAGTCCGGATTAAGATCTCTCAAAAACTATGATCGAAGGGATATTATTATTCAGATCCAATGGGTTAAATGAGGCTGTTACCGGTATATTTACAGGACTTGTTTTTAGTTGCGGTTGACAATGATTCTTATTCTCATTATCATTCGCCGAAATTATTAAAATGATAAATAACTAAATCTCAGTAGGCTGGAATTTTTATTCTAGTGTTTTGAAATTTTTTGGGAATGTAGGCATTGAGGAACATATGAACACAAAAGTTAAATTGATATCCGTAGTTATCGCAGTAATTTTACAACCAACAAGTGCATTTGCTACAACAGATGAAAATATTGATAAG
>JALJPB010000147.1 GCA_022969175.1 Colwellia sp.
AAGCCGCCCACCCCAATTCAATGCTGAATCACTTAATAGATTATTGTAATCAACTCGCAGTCCAGCTTCGAGTTTGAAGCGAGTGTTAACCTGCCAGGTATCATGGCCGTAAACACCAATAGCATAAGTGTCATCGTCATTATTAACTAAAGTTGCACACCTAGACATTCAGTCCACAAATCATTTGATCAGTAAGTAGCAAGAGTAAATGCTTAGTTTGTTTTGCCACATTAATCCAACTATCTAAAGTTTGTGCCTGTAAAAAAGAAAGTATTGGCTGTAAAATAGTTGAAGTTTTATAGCACACTAGATAAAAGTAATAATTTGGCTATTGTAAATAGCTATTAACTGAGATACTTGTAAAAATCAGTTTTTCTTGTATTTTATAACGCTAGATCTGGATAAATTTTGAAATCGCCGACAGATAAACTTTTACAACAACATCAAAAGCTCGTTCATACCGAACAAATCAAAGTCAGCTCACATGTTCAACGTGAAGAAGATGAATGGCTATCCAATACATTAATGTTAGAGGGTGTTGATGTGCCCTTTAAATATAAGCGAAAAAAACGTTATAAATCATTACAAGGTCAACAAGTTAATATAACTTACTACCCAGAAGTTGAAAAGATTGCTGGTTTTGAGCTCGAAGTAATGAAAGTAGTTCGAGTTAAAATTGCTTAAAGTCTTATTTGATCTCAATCAACATACACTTATCCATTTAATTAAAATTAATGACAAACTCACATTTCAATAACTAAATAACATATAAAACCATAAGTAATAGTTATTTTGGATATAAAAAATAATTATTTCACCTCTTTAACGGTTGTTTTTAAAACAAGTCTTGACGAATGCTTCACCATCTTACATAAATAACATATCGGCTGAAAAATTAAGAGCAATACATCAAGTCGGTATGAGCAATCTTCGGTAGAAATATTAAGCCGTAGATATATTATCTGGGACAGCGAGGAGAAGTTTATGATCTTAAATCATATATGGGGGCTTTACGCTCACCCTAGAGATGAATGGCAAACAATTGAAAAGCGTCATGAAAGCTTAATGTACTCTTTAGTACACATTTTAACAGTAGCACTGATTCCGTCCATTTGTGGTTATTTCGCAGCGGCTCACATAGGCTGGACAATTGGCGCTGGAGACCCAATTAAACTCACACAAGAAAGTGCAATGATGATGTCAGTCGCTATGTACTTCGCCTTAATTGGCGGTGTATTCGCCTTAGCTTATTTAATTCATTGGATGGCTAAAACATTTGACTCAACACCAAACTTCACCCAATCTTTAGAGCTAGCGGCATACACTGCAACACCATTACTAATGGTCGGTATTACAGCGCTGTTTCCCGTTTTATGGTTTGTAGCGATAGCCGGAATTATAGCGATGTGTTATTCAGTTTATTTATTATATTCGGGTGTGCCAATTATGATGAATATTGAAGAAGGAAAAGGCTTTATTTATTCAAGTTCAGTGGTAACTTGTGGTTTAGTTTTACTTGTCGGTATTATGGCTGCAAGTGCGATTATGTGGGGAATTGGTTTCGGTCCTGAATTTATTTCTTAACTCGCTATCTATCATTAAATATGGTTTTCATTAATCAAAAAAGGCACTCAAGGTGCCTTTTTTGTTGGAATTGTTAAAACAACTAGTCTTCACCTTCATTGTGCATATCAAGAATTGAGTCTGCATTTTTGTCTGATGTTTCTTTAGTGGTATTATTTCTTAACGCATCAAGTCTTTCTAAATATGCTTGATCGATATCATTAGTGATATATCGACCGTTAAATACTGAGGTATCAAAAGCTTTAATTTCAGGGTTTCCTGAAGACACCGCTGTAATAAGATCTTCAATCGTTTGATAAATCAATTTATCCGCACCGATTAAGCTACAGATATCATCAAGTTCTCTACCATGGGCAACCAATTCATTGGCACTAGGCATATCAATACCATACACATTGGGGAAACGTACTTCTGGTGCTGCTGAGGCAAAATAAACTTTTTTTGCACCCGCTGCACGCGCCATTTCAATAATTTGGCCTGACGTTGTTCCTCGCACGATAGAGTCATCAACTAATAAAACATTTTTACCAACAAACTCAGTTTTAATTGCATTGAGTTTTTGTCTTACTGACTTTTTACGTTGCTCTTGACCCGGCATAATAAACGTACGGCCAATATAACGATTTTTTACAAAGCCTTGTCTATAAGGTAAATCTAACTGTTGTGCTATTTCCAAGGCAATATCACAAGAGGTTTCAGGAATAGGAATAACTACATCAATATCAAGTTCATCCCACTGCTCTAAAATTCTTTGACCTAGCATTTTTCCCATTTCAACACGTGAGCCATAAACTGACATCTTATCCATAGTTGAATCTGGACGGGCAAAATATACAAATTCAAAAATACAGGGATTATAAGTCGGGTTTTCTGCACATTGTTTACTATGTAACGGGCCATTTTCAGGAAAAAAGATAGCTTCGCCTGGCGCTATATCTCGAACAAATTCAAAATTACAGGCATCTAATGCTACGGATTCTGAAGCTACCATGTATTCTACACCCGTTTGGCTCTCACGCTTACCAAAAACTAATGGGCGAATACCATTTGGATCTCTAAAAGCAATCAATCCATGACCAATAACTAAAGCGACTGTTGCATAGGCCCCACGTATACGTTTATGTACATTGCTTACTGCAGTAAATACATCATCAGGGGTTAAATGATTACCTGAGTGTTGTAATTCATGGGCTAGAATATTTAACAACAATTCAGAATCTGAGGTAGTATTAACATGGCGATGTGCATCTTCACGCAACCAAGTTTTTAATTCTTCAGCATTGGTTAGATTACCATTATGGGCTAATGATATGCCAAAAGGTGAATTCGCATAAAATGGCTGAGCTTCTGAAGAACTCGATGTTCCTGCAGTAGGATATCGAACATGGCCAATACCAATGTTGCCTTGTAATCTCAACATATGACGCGTATGAAAAACATCTTTCACAAGACCGTTACCCTTGCGTAACCTAAAGGTATTATCACTAATAGTAACAATACCAGCGGCGTCTTGGCCCCGATGCTGAAGCACCGTTAAACCATCATATAATAATTGACCAACAGGTGTTTTACCGACAATGCCAACAATACCACACATGAAATTTCTCCGCAGACAGGTTAATGTATCAATGAAAGAATCATTGAATAATTTATTTCAAAAAACTTGATGATTCTTTTATAGACTCAAAGAACCATACAACAACAAACTTAAATTCAGGAATCAATTGGGATGCTTTCCACCACTCAGTGTCTTCAGCAGAACTAAAAGCATCCATAAAAAATATAACAGCACTTACTACCAATGCGCCTCGAAGAGCGCCAAAAGCGAGGCCGAGCACACGGTCAGTACCAGAAAGTCCAGTTTTATTGACTAACTGACCAATCAAATAATTGATTAAAGCACCAAGGATTAGTGTTGATATGAAAAGAATAGCAACTGCCGCAGCATTACGCATAAACGGTTCAGAAATATTAGTTAAAAGAGTCGCTAATTTTAGATAAAAAGTACTGGCAATGAAAAATGCGCTAAACCAGACAACAAGTGATATAGCCTCTTTAACAAAACCACGCACCAAGCTAATTAGTGTCGATATACCAATGATCGCCAAGATGGCATAATCTATCCAAACCATAAATCGAATTTCTCATCATATTAGAGGCGCGCATTCTAACAGATCATTAAGCTAATGCGCCATTTTTTTATATTTATTAGCGTTAATTTACAGAACTAGTGCCATTATTTATTTGCATAATAACGAGCAACTTTTCCTTGAACCCCAGTTAAAACCTTAAGTTTTGATAACTTTTTTTCTAATGACGACTTGATTAATTCAGGTCCAATAAAAACTTTTGTTAAAGTACCATTTTTTGTCTTTATTGGTTTAGTAAATGCAACATAACCATTCTGTTTTAATTTAGCTAATAACTCTTTAACATTTTGTTTATGGCGAAAACTGCCTAAATGAATAACCCATGCTCTATCAACCACCGCTTTTTCAGGAGTTTTCACTGTGGTTGTAACTACCTTTCTTTTAGTATTAACCTGATTAGTCACAGCTACTGATTTTTTTTCTATAACAGGCTTATCTTTAGTTAATACGGCTATTTTTAAATCATTAGTGTTATGTTTAATTATATCATCTGCAGGCTTCACAGCATCTAAAGCCTTTTCGTCACTAATAGTAACTACCGGTAGTTTTTTAAGCTTTTCGGCTGGAAAGGACTTATCTTCTTGAGTTTGTTCAAATACAGGAGCTGAAGGAATTGCTTCAAAGTCAGCTTGATATGACTGTTTTTCACCGTCGAGAATATCAGGAAGAAATATGACAATAGCTGCAGAAACGATAATAGTGCCCACTAGGCGATTTTGAAAAGGTGTAGACAAACGTAACTCCTAACTAATTAACTAAATGCATACATTAATAAAAAGGACAAGCTAAAGAAGTACTCGCCTAATTTCAGCAACGGTAAAGAAGGAGCCAAAAACAACAATTAAATCATTTTTATTAATATTTTTACTCGCTATTTTAAATGCTTGACTGACATTGTCAAAACAATTGACTATCTTACTTTCAGATGAGTTTTCTTTTAACTGTTGAACAATAAACTCACCTGTGGCAGCCCTAGGTACTGACAGGCTACCAATATACCATTCATCAATAAGTTCAACCATCGGCAACAAGGTATTCACCACGTCTTTATCTGCCAACATACCAACTACAGCATATATTCGTTGATACTTATTAGTTTTGATTAAATCAATTAAGTATTTTTCTAAATATCGTGCGGCTTGAGGGTTATGAGCAACATCTAATAGTACATCATATTCACCTTTAAATAATTCAGTGCGACCAGGTACTTTTGTTATTTTAATTAATTGGTTCACTTTAGCTGAGTTTAATTCAAAGTTAAGTAGCTGCAATACTGATAATGCGGTAGCCACGTTGTCTTGAGGTATATTTGTTTTAGCTAAATTGTTAAGTGTTAATTTATCAAAAGACCACTGCCAGCCATTATTGGTTGTCTTTACAGAAAAATCTATACCACGAACTTTTAATTGTGCCTTGATTGCTTCTGCATGCTTAAGGATGGACTGTGGAGGTGTCGTATCACCCAATATAGCTAAACGGTGAGCACGCATAATACCCGCCTTTTCAAAGCCAATGAGCTCTCGACTATCACCTAAAAATGCTTGATGATCTAAATCAATAGTCGTAATTACAGCTATATCCGCATCCATCATGTTGGTCGCATCTAAACGCCCACCAAGACCGACCTCTAAAATAATAAAGTCAGGACGAATAGCCGTTAGAATGATAAAACAGGCTAAGGTAGTGTATTCATAGTAAGTAAGGGAGGTATCGCCACGGGCTTTTTCAATAAGGTTAAAAGCGTCAATTAATGGCTGATCAGCTATATCCACTTTATTTATTCTTAAGCGCTCATTAAATTGTTCAATATGAGGTGACGAATAAACAGCAACCGATTTATTTTCTGCTAAAAGGGCATTTTCAAGAAAAGCACAGGTAGTACCTTTCCCGTTTGTTCCGGCAACAGTAATCACTTTGGCAAAGCTAAAATCAATTGATAAACGTTGAGCAACTAATGTAATACGATTCAAACCTAAATCAATTTCAGTTGCGTGAATAGATTCTAAATAATTAAGCCACTGCGCTAAGTTATTTCTTGGCGAGTGGCTTATATGGCTTTGAGACATAAATTATCTTATCGTAAATATTTTTTATCTAAGAAACAGTTTTTACAGGACTGTCTTGGCCTGTAAATTTCGCTAGCATGCGTGCTAATGTTGCGCGCATTTCACGACGGTCAACAATTAAGTCAATCGCACCTTTTTCTAATAAAAATTCACTACGTTGAAAGCCTTCAGGTAGTTTTTCACGAACCGTTTGCTCAATAACACGAGGCCCAGCAAAACCAATCAGCGCTTTAGGCTCGGCAACATTAATATCACCTAACATAGCCAAACTAGCTGAAACACCACCCATGGTAGGATCCGTTAATACTGAAACATAAGGTAGACCTTTTTCACTCATTTTAGCCAATGCTGCACTAGTTTTTGCCATTTGCATAAGTGAAAACAATGCTTCTTGCATTCTTGCTCCGCCACTTGCTGAAAAACAAATAAAAGGCAATTTATGCTCTAAACAGTACTCTACACCTTTAACAAACCTTGCCCCAACAACAGAAGCCATTGAACCACCTAAAAAAGCAAATTCAAATGCAGCAACCACAACAGGTAAACCGTGCAATTCCCCGGTCATTACAACTAAAGCATCTTTTTCACCGGTATTTTTCCTCGCTGCAGACAAACGGTCTTTATAACGTTTTGAGTCTTTGAACTTCAAAATATCCTGAGCTTCAAACTCTTCACCCAGTTCAACTCTTTCACCTGGATCTAAAAAGCTTTCAATGCGTTTACGGGCACTGATACGCATATGATGGTCACACTTTGGACATACAAAGATTTGTCGCTCTAGCTCGACTTTATAAAGCACTGCATTACAAGACGCACACTTACTCCATACTCCTTCTGGAATGTTTCTTTTTTGTGTCGACTTTGCTTTAGGGAGAATTTTCTCTATCCAACTCATAATTTAATTTTTGCCTATTGAAACGAATATAAACCAAATATTGATGAAATATTCCTCATCAAATTTCAAATATTTTATAAAACCACGTATAACTCGTGATTAAACCACAGTTTAGTATACTTTGAATATAAAAAACTGGTCTGTTTTGTTAAATTTAAGTAATTAATAACTCTCACGTTTGATAGTAATAACAATCAGAATCGCTTTTTAGTTTAAAAACAATGGCCCAAGATTTCTTTTTGGAATATTAAACTCTTCTGGGTAATCAACATCAACAAAATACAATCCTGCAGAAGGTCCTGTCATACCCGCAACACACCTGTTTTTTGCTTCTAAGACCTCCTTAATCCAAGAGATTGGTTTTTTCGCTTGTCCTATAACCATAAGACTACCGGCAATATTCCTTACCATGTGATGCAAAAATGCATTGGCTTTAATATCAATTATAATAAAATCCCCCAGCCTTGAAACATTACAATGAATTAATGTTCTATTGGGCGAATGAGATTGGCAGTGAACTGTACGAAAAGAGGTAAAATCATTCCTGCCCAATAAATATTGGGCGCCTTGATGCATTAAGTTTACATCTAACGGGAAGTGACAATGACTGATGCCACTACTTAGTATTGCAGAGCGTAATCTTGTATTCCCAATAATATAACGATATCGTCTTGCAGTAGCGCTAAATCGCGCGTGAAAATCATCATTCACTTCCTTAACCCAAGTTACTGCGATATCTATTGGTAAGTGAGTATTAACCCCCAAAGTCCAAGCTACGTCTTTCCTAATTTTATCTGTATCAAAATGAACAACTTGGTTAGTCGCATTTACTCCAGTGTCTGTGCGCCCAGCACAAATGACTTCAATCGGTTGATCTGCAATTTTAGACAAAGCTATTTCTAAAGCTTGCTGAACACTCGCTGCATTTTTTTGCCTTTGCCAGCCACAATAGTTTTTTCCATCATATTCAACACCTAAGGCGTAGCGCATTTTAACCCCATCTCATTATCTGAAAACAATCGGCTATTAAGCCATTTTCGCGCAGCATTATAGCACTTGGAATAGATTAACTGTCGTTAAGTTATAAGTTTGACTAAAAAAAAGCGACTAGCAATGGATATTGCTAGTCGCTAAGTTATTCAAAAGTTTAAGCTAGGTATTTAAACTATCAAGTAATTGTTGTGCTTCAAGCTGTTGTTGGGCATCACCTTGACTAACAACATCAGACAAAATAATTTCCGCATTTTCAGCATCACCAATTTCAATATACACTTTAGCTAAATCTAACTTTGCCGTTACCCCCTGAGCATCTTCATCAACATCGATATCCGTGGTATCAGCGGTAAACTCAGGAAAATCGTTCAAACCCACTTCAATATTTGCTTTATCGTAAGGCTCTTCAATCATATTATCTTCTAGGCTATCTGATAATAAAGAATCAACAGAAACAAAATTTCTATCGTTACCTAAACTAGTACTGTCATCTTGCTCATTACTACTGTCTTGAGGAATATCAAAATCATCTTCTAGTTCAAGTGCATCAACATCACTTGATACCGTAGACTCTTCTTCAATATTTGCTAATAGCTCATCGAAATCTAAACTATCGAGCTCTTGAATGTCTTCTATTTCTGTAGCTTCAGTGACATCCTCTTTATTGTTATCATGGTCAGCTAATAAATCAGCTAAAACATTTTGATCGGTAAAATCTGGTGACAGTTCAACTGATGAATTTGATGATTTTTCATCATTCAATAACTGGGTTAGAGTAGACTCATCAAAATCAGCTGATAATGCTGCCATTGTTTCTTCATCAACAACGTTTTCATCACCACTTTCTTTGTCGATGTCGAAGCCCGACAATAAATCATCGCCTATATCTAAACTATCATCTTCTAAAGTATCATTATCCGCAATTACTTCACCATTAACTTGAGAAATTAATGCATCAATATCAAGTTCATCGTCATCTATTGAATCGATAATATCGTCTGAAATCACTTCATTGTCATTGTCAATTGAAGTTGTCTCATTTGATGTCATATCACTAAAATCTACCGCAAGAAAAGGAGCAATATACTCTTCAGCAAAACCTTCTATTTTAGCGGTATTATCACTTAGTTCACCTGCCAACTCTTCGATATTTTCTGATTTTTCATCAACTTCTGTTATGTCTTCATCTGTGATTTCAACTATTGGTTTACTGTCTTGCTCTGGAACGCCAGCAGCAGCAAGTAAGGCATCAATATCATCAGGATCGGTCACATCTGCACCGTCTGGCACTTCCTCTTCAGAGATCTCATTATCTGGTGCAGCGGCTGAGGCTAGTAAGGCATCA
>JALJPB010000148.1 GCA_022969175.1 Colwellia sp.
AAAGGCCGGAATAAGTGTTGCTGCAACAAAAGTAACTGATATCACCAATAATACCACCACAGTGACGGCGAAATAATATTGCTCTAAGGTTAACAATGTTGCCGACATTACGCTTATCGCTAAATACCCCAAAATAGCACCGAGGGTAAGGCCAAAAACTAGCATAGCCACACCTTGTTTAAGCAACAACTGATAGATGTCTTTATCAATAGCGCCTAATGCTCTTCGCACACCAAACTCTTGTGTTCGCTGGGTAACACTGCGACTCATAATGCCATAAATACCGGCGACCGCTAAGATTAACGCCAGTACACCAAAGACAATAAAGATATTACTAACAAAAACCATTGCACCAACTCTATGTTCTAACCGGTCACTTAATGACAGGATATGGAAAAGAGGAATGTTGCTGTCTACTTTAGCCGATAGCGCCATCAAGGTATATTGTAACTGGTAAGGGTCTAGCGTTGTTTTAAGGGCAACGTATTGATATGAATACGTTAGCTGGCTATTAGGGACATACATAGTTGGCTTAAACTGATTGTCACCAAACGGTTGTGAGTGCACTAAGTGTTTACTGACACCTACTATGGTTCGCCATGGACTGTCAGGGTTGGTAGGTTCAGTTTTTATTCGTTTGCCAATGGCACTGGACTTTGGCCAGAATTTTTTGGCGAAACTGGCACTAACGATAGTGACGGGTAAGTTTTCTTTGGTATCACTGCTGTTAAAAGCACGACCTTCTAAAATTGGCACAGCTAAAAAATCAAAGTAGTTGTCTGAGATGGTGATAAAATAAGCACGGGGATATTGGTTATCGACAACATCCATATCTTCAATTTTTATTGACTCCCGTCCAGAAGTGCGACCTGGCAGGGCACCTCCCGTGGTGGCATCATCGATACTGGGATCTTGTTTTAATAGGGTAATGAGTTGCTGGTGGTAAAGGTTACGACTACCAAAGTTTTTATAATCGTTGGTATTAAGGGCGAAACGAGCCGTTAATATCCCTTGTGGGTTGAAGCCATAATCGGCATTAAGGGCATCATCAACACCATGTATCATTACTCCAGCTAGGATCAATAAGGTACAAGACAAGAATATTTCAGCGCAAACAATAACTTTTGTCACTTTAGTCGCCTGTTTACTTTGTGCGCCACGGGTGCCGTCTCTTAATGCGCTATTAATATCAGTATTTGATGCTTTAATTGCTGGTAATAAACCCGTTAAAATAGACGTTGAAAAGATAACCCAGCCGGCAATCGTTAGTTCTTGCCAACCTAAAGTAAAAGTCCACCAAGATACACCGCCGCCAAAGGTTTGAAATAGTGGTCGAGAGATGTCTAAGCCCCAGCCAGCGAGAATTATGCCAAAAAAGCCACCGATTAAACTGATAATAATGGTTTCCAATAACATTTGGCGAATAATACGACCTCTTGAAGCTCCTAATGCACTGCGAATAGCAACCTCTTTACTGCGCTCCATCGCTCTGGCGAGCATTAAATTTCCGACATTGGTAATAACGAGTGCCATAATGAAAATGGTAGCACCGGTAAGTAGGTAAACAATCATCATGGAATTGTCCATCACTGATTGAACTAAAGTACGGCTGTGAACTAAGATATTGGTATTACTTTCAGGGTATTTTTGACTGAGCTCTTTTGAGTAAGTCATCAGCTCTTGGTGACCTGCTTCAAGGGAAATGTTGGGTTTTAGCTGGGCGGCAATTGATACTGTCCAGCCACCTTGTCCTGCTTTTTGGTTCTCACCAATTTTTATTGGCACCCAAACCGACTCATTCATCGGATAAGCAAAACCCTCAGCCATCACACCGATAATGGTATGAATCAAACCATTAACTTGTACTGTTTTGCCAATAACGTTTTTATCTTGTGCGTAGTAATCTGTCCATACGTTATAACCGATAATAACGGCATCAGAATGGTCAGGATTTCGCTCGGTATCAACAAAAGCACGATTGACATCAGCGTCATTAAATGTCCTGCCGAGGTGAAGTTTACCGCCAAATAAATTAAAGGCAGCAGGCTCAATATATGCACCATCGTAGCGTTGAGCTTCTTTGCCGTTAGATAAACTTAAGCTAATAGAAATAAAAGCGCTAAATTCACTAAAACTTTGTTGACGTTGTTTCAAATAATTATAATCGTGGGCATAAACATTACCTTGATTTTCCATACCGTCTACTACGGCATCGATCATTACTAAACGTTCGTAGTGTGGAATATCTAAGTCTTTATAAGCCAGCATATTGATAATTGAAAACATATAAATGGCCAAACCTAAACCTATCGCCATCACTAAAATAGTAATGCCGGTAAAGCTTGGTGTTTTTAACAATAACCGCCACGCGTATTTAATATCTCTAAACATAATTTAAACCTCTATTTAAGTCATTAGTTCAGCGGTTAAGCAGCTTGGTTAGTTAAATTAGTATCTTCAACAATACGGCCATCAAATAAACTGATGCGCCTCGAGGCAGAATCGGCATTGTGTTGATCATGGGTTACCATGCAAATAGTTGCACCTTCTTTATGCAACTCATGTAATAAATCCATGACCATTTGTGCATTTTTCGAGTCTAAGTTTCCTGTTGGTTCATCGGCAAGTAATATTGAAGGAGAGCCTGCTAGAGCACGTGCAATAGCAACACGTTGTTGTTGACCGCCAGAGAGTTGCGAAGGGAAATGTTTATTTCTATGACCCATATCCACTCTTGTTAATGAATCGGTTACTCGCTGTTTTATTTCACTTGCCGACAAGTCATTACGATAAGTTAGTGGTAGTTCAACGTTTTCATAAACATCTAAATCAGAAATCAGGTTAAACGACTGAAAAATAAACCCTATCTCTTTGTTCCTTATCTTTGCTCTGTCATTTTTTGATAAATCCTCGGTATTCTGAGCATTTAAAATAAACTGGCCACTTGAGGCGGTATCTAACAAACCTAACAAAGAAAGCAGGGTGGATTTTCCACAGCCTGAAGGGCCGGTAATTGACACAAATTCACCTTTGTTAATGGTCAGTTCAATGTTTGATAAAGCCAATGTTTCTACTTCGTCAGTTAAAAATGTTTTGTCGATATTTGTTAATTCAATAATGCTATTCATGATAATTCCTTTGCTATAGTGCGAATTTGTTAATGTGTTTTTATCGTTGCTGTTAATATGTGTTTTTAAGTATTAGTTAAGTAAAATCGTGGTGTGTACTTGCCAATTAGTGGTATCTGACAAGACTATTTCATCTCCTGCCTTTAAGCCTGAAAGTACTTGTATTTGACTCACGGACCCTTTACCTAGTTGCACAACTACTTTGTGCGCATATCCTTGTTGGTCAAGTCGGTATAAGCTGGTATTTGCATTAGAGCGAACAAATGCTGGACGCTGAACATACAAAGTATTTTGTAATTCAGAAGTATTAATTTTTCCGGTTATGCTTAAATCTGGTCGGGCACTTTTTGGTAAAACTTGAAGAATTTTGACATCTACTTGCACATTGCCATTAATAACATTGGGATCGATGCGAACAACTTCGCCAGCCACTAAGCCATTCCTAGTATCTATTTCTGCGGTTTGTCCTATAGATACTTCGCCAATATTAAGCTCAGATAATTGCAGTTCAGCAAACAAGCTCTTCGGGTCGGCAATTTTTGCCACTAAACCACCAATAGCAACTTGTTGGCCGGGTTTAAGATCTGACTCTTGTACAATGCCATTCATCGGCGCTTTAATCGTTAATGAGGCGATACGTTCTTCTGAACGTTGAAGTATTTTGGCTAATTTATTTAACTCTGCATTTTTGGCTTTAACTTTTGCCGCCATGTTCAGGGCAAATTTATTGGCTAGCTGCTGCTGAATTTGCCAAGTTTGTTTAAGCTGAGAAACATTCATTTGAGTTTTTTGGTAATTGATTTGAGATACGATACCGGTATCGTTTTCAATTAACTGTTTTTCAGCAGTAAGCTGTAAGTTAGCAGACTGAAAAGCAAATTGAGCTTTTAGTACGAGCGCCTGTTGCTGTAATACACTTGACTCTAATTCAACATTTAACGCTTCAATTTGTGCAAGCATTGCTTCATATTCCCAGCGTAACTCTTCAGATTGTTGTTGCAACTCAGGGTTAGATAATATGGCAATAACATCACCTCGATTAACTTGAGTGCCCGCTTTAACAATAACTTGCTCAACCCGGCCTGATACTCTAGCCGCTAACCATTGAATGTTGTCTGGTACTAAAATGCCATTGCCACTAACGCTGATGGTCATTGGTCCTTGTTTAACGGTTGAATAAATTAAATGGTCGCTATTTACTTGCATATCGGCAGAGGTATATTTTTGGCTAATAAAATAAAAGGTGACTGATAAACCTACAGCCAGCGTTATGATCAGTGTTTTAGGGTTGCGCCACCAAACGGGTTTAGTAACTTCGCGTTTCTTGTCCATAATAATTATCTTTAAATACAATTTAACAGTGATAAAGCGAACTTCGTGCCAAGTATTTAAGCTGTTGATCTTTAGTATTTTTATTTTGTGTTTTTTAGATTTTCTTGCTGTTTTCCCTTATGTGGGAAGATGGGCTTCCCTATTCTGGGAAAATGAAGTGAAGGTTGTGGGCAAAAATATTTTGTAGAATCAAACCTTGCCAATCAAGTTATCAATTTAGCAGGTGTTATTAAGAAGGTTAGTAACTTCATATACATGAAATGTTACATTGTAGATGAAATTGTTTGAGCCTTTTTGCTATCTTGTTAAAGCATACCTTATTCATCTACAAGCAAGAGAGACCCGTTAACATAAATGGAACAACAATTAAAAAATTGGTTTACCCAAGGCAACCTTCATCAGGTGATATTTAAAACAAGTATGCCGATGGTAGGGGCAATACTTGCGTTATTTTCTTATGATTTATTAGAGTCTACTTTGCTGGCGTTTAACGGCGAAGATGTGCTTACCGCTTTAGGTTTCACTTTACCGATAACGACAGCCATTGCAGCCATTGCAATTGGTACCAGCATCCGAACCAATAATAAGGTAGTTAAGCAAGCTTGTTTACAGCAAGATAAAGTGGCCACAACCATTGTCAGTTCGATAGTTTCTTCAATGTTTTTAATTTCATTTTTGTCGTTATTGTTTTATCTAGTTAATGACTTTTTATTAGCCACCTTGGGCAGTACTTCATGGTCTGCATCAAGTGACAATCTCAGTGACATTACTGATAGTCAACAGACATACTTGAATGCTCGTTATTTGGGTTGGCTGTTCTTAACGGTAATTTGGCAAGTTAATGGGGTATTCAGAGCTTTGGGTAAGTCGGCATTAGCCAGTGCTTTATTATTTGCATGGCTGTTAACGAAAAGTTTGTTAGCTATAGTTTTACTCACCCCTGAAAGTAGTTGGCATTTAGTGGGCTTATCGAGCTTAGCGGTAAATCATCTAACTATTGATTTATTATTTGCTGTTATCTCTATGGTGTTATTAATTAATAAAGTGCCACTTAAGTGGCCATCAAAGGCACAATTTCGTGAAATTTATTTCTCACCATCAACAGATAATTTGGCAGGCTTAATTGTTATATCACAGCAATTAATTACCCCCATCAGCTTTGCGCTACTGACCATGATTGCCGCATCTATTGACTCTACCTATATTGCCGCTTTTGCCATTATCTTAAGGATGGAGTCATTATTTTTATTAATTCCTATGGTACTCACGGCCTCGATGCCCTGCATTATAGGGATTAATTATTGGTCTGGCCGAATAGACAGAGTCAAAGCCGCTTACTTTATTACCTTTGCTGTCATTGTCTTAAGCCAAAGTTTGATAGCCATTTTACTTTACTTAAACAGCGATATGCTGTCGTACTTTGTTTGCTCAGAAACTTCAGTAGCTCGGTTTATCTCGAGTTATTTAACCTGGGTGCCGCTTGGTTACATAGGAGCCGGTTGCGCCATTGTTTATCAATCATGCCTGAACAGTGAAGGAAAAACATTAATCGCTAGCACTATTGGCATAACACATCGCTTATTATTTTTATTACCCATGGCCTTGCTTGGTACGGTTATCGATACAGAAAATAGTTTCTTTCAAGCCATTATGTTCGGTCATTTGCTCAGCGGAGGCTATGTCATCTACCTATTTAAAAAGCAGAAATCACCAGCACTACCACCACAAAAAGTACAAGATGCATTGCCATTAACCAACCATCAACTCGATATCAATTAAGATAAAAATATAACCTCAATGAAATAGCGTTAAACAGGAGAGTAGTTATGAAGCCCAAAGGTCATTTTTTCAAAAAAAACTTGTTAACCGTTATTGGTTTATCAACATTAATCAGTACTTGGGGCGCTGTCGCGTACGCTGCCGACGAAAGCCAATTTAGTAAAACACTGCAATCAGAGATGCGATCGGAAAAAGATAAAGCAAGAGATGCGGGCAGAAAACCTCAACAGGTGATGCAGTTTTTTGGTATTGAACCCGGTATGACCGTATTAGAAATTCTGTCGAGTGGCGGCTATTACACCGAAGTTCTGTCTTATCGTGTCGGCAATAAAGGTAAAGTATTAGCGCATAACAACCAATTTATTTTGCAGGCATTAGATGGCCGATTTGGTAAACAATTTACCGAACGTACTGCCAATAATCGTTTAGCCAATGTTAGTCATTACCAAAAAGAATTTGGTGAATTTGATTTATCAAACGAAGTGGATGTGGTGACGGTGGTTTTAAATTACCATGATCTCTATTCGCGTACTCCAAAAGAGAAACGCATGAAGATACTTGCGCAACTGAAAAGAGCTTTAAAACCTGATGGTGTTTTAGGCTTAATCGACATGGAGGCAGGTAGTGCAGAGCACAATCCAGATTTACACCGTATTCATCATCAGCGGGTGCGTGATGAGTTTATTGAGGCGGGTTTTGTTTTAGACTCTGAAGCGGACTTTCTAAAAAACAGCCAAGATGATTATAGTAAAATGGTGTTTGATCCCTCAGTTAGAGGAAAAACAGACCGTTTTGTTTTTAAATTTAAAAAAGCATCGATTTAGCATTAGCAGCGGCAGGCTAGATTATTCATTATTGAATTTAAGATGGCCTAACTAGCTTTGAGCTGTTACCTAGTTATTATTAGATAAACAAATATCACTTGTTGTAATCTAGTATTGTTTATCAACTAAATTAGCTCAACTTATCCGAGAAATAAATATGTTTAAAATAAAAAGTCTATTAGCCTTAGCCTTAAGTTTATTTACTTTTGTGGCTTTTGCCGGTGATACCTTACAAATTTCACAACAAGAATTATTGAACGCCCTTGAGAATAACACTGAGCATGTAGTGATACTGGACGTTCGTTCTGAAGATGAATTTATCCAAGGTCATATTGCTGGCGCAATAAATGTGAGTTACGACAATGTTGCCTCAAAGTTAGGGCAGTTAACACAGTATCAAAAAAGTAAGCTAGTGGTTTATTGCCGTTCTGGTCGTCGTGCGGGTATTGCCGAACAAGTTTTAGCTGAAAACGGTTTTACTAATTTACGTCATTTAACCGGTGATATGAATGGTTGGCAAGCCGCCAATTTGCCGGTAATTGTTGGTAAGACGGTTGCCGATAAGAAAGCGCAATAAAAATAATCCCCGCAACGGGTATTGATTTAAAACCCGTTCAATACAGGTAATTGAACGGGTTTTAATTTAATTAGCCAAACGTTTAGCCTTTTATAATTCCTTCTTCTAAAGATAAAGCACCACTCATTTCAGTTGCTCGAGTGATCAGTCTTAGCTTCACTTTCATGCAGTAATACACACTTAAATTCCAAAGCTCAAATGATGGTTTAGCTGTGCCTAAATATAATTAAATTTATGGTTTTGTTATATTTTATACTTTATATGGTATATATTGTTTCGAAAAATTTAAAGGACAGTGATTTATTTGCAAGCAGCATATACAACAAAATGACAAGGATTTTTTTGTAATAAGTTATTGTTTTATTTGTTAATACTAAGATGTTGAAAAGTAAAAATGCATCAACTTAATTAAAAGGAGTATTTTGTGAAAACATTTTTTTCAAAATTAAGATTGTCACAAAAATTAATTATTGCCTCGTTATTGATGGGATTGATTCCCGCTTTGTTTATTCTTTTATTTACAATTACCATGGCTAGCGATTCTTTAGCTAAGCAGTCATACGATCAACTCATCTCTGTTAGAAGTAATAAAGAAGCTCAGATAACGAGGTATTTTGATGAAAGAAGGGGTGATATTAATGTTTTGCTCAATACGGTTGAAACATTGCGTTATAACTCGTTTCAATCACTGCGCGCTGCTCAACAGCTGAAAAAATTATTACTCAGTAATTATCTTGAAAAGTTAAAGTCTGATTTAACCAAGTTAAGTTTGTCGCCCTATAATGCCGCGGCGCTGAAAGACTTTTCTCAAGCGTTTTCAAAAAATAAAAATAAAACAAAGTCGGCCAGCTGGAAAAAACATCAGCAAAAATATGGCCAATATTTTAAGCAAATTAACAAGGAAAATGGTTGGTACGATTTATTCCTGATCAATAATACCGGTCACATTGTTTATAGTGATGCTCAAGAGTCAGATTTGGGATTAAGTTTAGCTCAACTGCCTTTATAAGACTCT
>JALJPB010000149.1 GCA_022969175.1 Colwellia sp.
TAGCGGCTTTTTGTTCAGCAGAAAGATTCTAACAATATCAGTAAATATTCTTGAGTGACGACCATTTCCGTTTGGGAAAGGGTGAATTTGTACAAGTCTATGCTGAATTCTAGCGCTAAGCTCTAGATCTGAGAAATGTTTTAACTCAACCCAGCATTTAGCATCTTCTAGAAAGTTATGTAGATCAACAGAAATATTCTTTGGGTCGACACCGATATTGAGCTCTCTAAGTCGAAACGTACCAGCCCACTGCCAAATATCTCCTAATAGGTTTTTGTGAAGAGTTACAACGAAGTCTCGACTAAAAATATCATCAAAAGTTAGCGCTTTAAGACCAGATATCCAATTCTGACCTTGAAGAATATTCGCTGCTTCCACTTCATTAAGCTGTGCACGGGTTTGAATATGAGGCAGCTTTAACCCGACTAAATCATCTGAGGAGAGGGGTTGTTCCTACGGGGTCACCTTTTAATAAACTCAATTCTTCACCACTGTTTCTTTATTTCTCCAAAGCACACGACCACCGGCTTTTAGAAGATCTTGTTTTAATTCATTAACAAGAAACTATTCTTTTTTAGAGGAAATTACTTGCGCCTCAAGGAACATGTTTTGTGAAGTTATCGATAAACGATCTTTCGCCAGTTTCTCTGCTCTATCTTCTATGATTAAATTAACATCTTTTTTCGGCACCAAAGCATAAGTAAGCTCACAATCTAACTTTTCAGCCAGATCTTTTAGCTGATTAATAGTGATGTCACCTTCAACCTCTCATCGCTCAAGAATTGAAATGCGATTACGGCATATGGTTAGCTGGATTGCTGATACTACTCATGGTCAGAAGTTTAAGCAAAGCACGGAAAAAAGCATAATATTTGCTAAATAATCTAGCGCTATTATTAACAATGTAGGTAAATATTAATAATAAAAATGACCAATAAAAAAGGCACTAATCATTATAATTAGTGCCTTTCATGTGCAGTTTAATTGTTGATTAAGCTTACTTTTTTAATAGACGTGCTAAACCTAATATTCCCATTGCAAAAACAATCAGTGTAGATGGCTCAGGTACAGTAGTAACATCACCTCTAATAGAAAGGTTATAATCGGTATAACTATGAACATGTGATATGTCGAAAGAATTATCTCCTGCATCCCAATCCTGTCCGTGGGTGAAAATAGCTAAGGTATAATCACCTGAATCTAAAGAGAGTGCTAGTAAAGATTCAAGTCCAGACCCTCCATCATCATTCTGTGCAATAAACGTAGTATTATCAAATACGTTTGTTCCCATGAATAATGCAATGTAAGAATCAAAATCATCAAAGGAAGGTCCTGTTCCAAAATCATCACCTACAGTAGTTTCTGTAACGTTGATTGTTACTAAGCCATTTGCTGTCACTGAAAAATTATATAAGTCGCGCTCACCAAGTTCTGTGATCAAACCGTTATCTGTAATAAGTCCTGCATTCGCCGTACTAGCTAAAAGCAAAAAAACAATCGCTAAGGATTTTATAAGATTCATAAAGATTCTCTTAAAGGTTAAGTTATGCAACAAAGTGAGTTACGATTAATCTTAGAGTGCAATAAGTAGGCCGTATTATAAAACACAATAAATACAAATGGTTATGGTTGTTGTATTTTACTCTAACTTATTTTTGTAAGGAAAGCTGACACTTAAATTCCCATGTCATACTGATTTTATATATTGACCTCTGCTGTTTTAGTACTTTAAAGCAGCAGGAGTGGTTAGGGATGCATCAATAAAGCTAATAGCTATAGCCTACAAGGAATTTGAAATCGCTCTCTGAAAGTGTGCTGGTTAAAGTCAGGTTTCGGGTACCACCTTTATACTTCAATATTTGATCAGTAAATTCAACAGTTTTATATTTCTCTTTTACCAATTAAAGAGGTGATTACATTCTTGACTGTCTCCAATTTTCTAAATCATTAATTTTCAATGGCTTAGAGAAATAATAGCCTTGAACGATATCACATTTTATTTCTTTAAGTTTATTTAACGTTTCTATACCTTCCACACCTTCGGCAACAACTTTCATTCCTAACATGTGAGCCATATAGACAGTGGCATTTACTATGGCAGCATCACTGGTATCTGTAGCCATATTAGTAACAAAACTTCGATCTATCTTAAGTACTGAAATAGGCATTTTTCTTAATTGTACTAATGATGAATAGCCGGTACCAAAATCATCGATGGCTATTTTTATCCCCGCATCATGTAAAGCCTCTAGAACACTTTTAGCGGTAAGGGGATCGGCAAACATACTGCTTTCAGTTATTTCTAATTCTAATAAATAAGCGGGTAATTTGTATTCCTCGAGCAATGACAAAATAGATTGATACAAACCTTCTTCAACAAGATTTTTAGGAGATAAGTTAATCGCTACAGGGATTTCTTGACCACTTTCATACCAAATTGACGCTTGTTTGATACCTGCACGTAATACCCACTGGGTAAGTTGTGATATTAAGCCACCACGTTCTGCTGAAGCGATGAAATCGTTAGGAGGAATGACTCCTCTTTCTGGATGTAGCCAACGAACTAACAGTTCAACACCCACTAATTCATTAGATTGTAGATTGATTTTAGGCTGATAGGTCGGGAAAAGTTGTTCATTATCAATGGCTAGTTTGAGCTCGGAAATTAGTGTTAATCGAAGTAATGCATCTTGATCAAAAGTAGACTGATAGATTTGACTATTAATACCAGCGCGTTTAGCAACATACATCGCAACGTCTGCTTTTTGCAGTAAATCCTCGTAACTTATGCCATGTTCAGGAAAAGAAGCTAAGCCGATACTGGCACCTAATATTACCGAATGACCTTCACATTCAAAGGGGCGGCTAAGCTCTACAGTCATTTTTTCTATTACCAACATTGCTGAATCTATGGTTGTTTCTGGAAGAAATATTGCAAATTCATCACCGCCTAGTCTTGCAACTGTGTCTGATACTCTCAATGCATTGACCAGTTTAGCTGCGGTTTTCTTTAATACACTATCGCCAATTAAATGGCCAAACGAGTCGTTAATTTCTTTAAATCTATTGAGATCTATTACCACCAAGACACAAGGGTGCTCTTTTTGAATTTCACAATTAACCGTTTGATTGACTCTGTCTTGTAGTAAAACGCGATTAGGTAAGCCGGTTAAACTATCATGCAAAGCTAAATGTTCCATTGAGTCTGATTGCGCAACTAATTCCTCACGCATAAATTCTATGGTAGTAGCTAAAGACTCAATTTCAACAACATTTGTTTTTACCTCAACCCTAGTTTGATAGTGGCCATGAGCAATTGTTCTTGTCAGCTTTTGAAGTGATTGAATAGGCCTAGTCATTCTTTGGCCAAAATAGATGGTAAATATAAATGATATTAATGCATAAATAACAGAAAACAGAAAGCATCTTTGATAGGCTAAATCTATTTGCTCTTGGGTATCCGTTTCATCATAACCAATTTGAATTTTACCAAGGTGTTCATTGTTCAAATCATACAGAGCAGCTTCAATATGATAGATGTTATCGGCGCTGCCACCAAAGATAAAGTCTTCAACAAATCGTCTACTTTGGACAATTTCACCAATTTCTTCAACAACGTTATTGTTTTTATCAATTACTCTTAAAAATACTGTACGGCCTGTTAATACCGCTTCTTCGAGAGCTCGGATATTTATATTATTGACGAGTTTGGAACTGCCACTCATATTAGCGGCAAAGTTAAAAGCATCAGCTCTAACATAATCAACAAATTGAGATTTATAGCCTTTTTCAACTACGGCACCTAAACCAAAATAGAGAATGTTTAAAAATAGTAAATGCATGATAATCACAATAGTGATCATCCTTGCCGTTAAATTAGAAAATATTCTGGTTCTGGTCATTTAATTAGTTTGTTTCCAAAGTCTTTGAATTACTCTTAAATTGCTATCTGAGTCTACATCTTCAAGCCACATAACTGACACGTTAAACTCATTATTAAATAATTTATTTTTAAGCGCCGGTAAGGTGTCTGCTTCTAACACTGTTGGTGTACCGGTGCGAAACGTTTTGGACATTAAACGTCGTTCATAATTTCTGGCAGACAAGTGGATCACTTTTTGGAGAAATATTTGATAACTTTCTTCATCGCTTTTATTTCTAATGGCAATAAGTTGGTTATTAGCTCTTGTTATTGGATAACCGAGAAATATTTTCCGTACTTCAAATGGTGATAATGGTTCATAACTAGCTGTTGTCGAGGCAACTAAGACAAGTTCTTTACTAAAAACTGACACGGAGAGTAATAGACTCATTAAGAGAATATTTATCTGCTTGATTGATAAACGATTTGAAAGTTTCATCACCAAGCTGCGCTCCAGTTCATCAACCACAGGTCAGTATTTTCATGGGTAAAGTCGCGCTTTGAATATTCTAATTTAATGGCATTGTTACCAGGAAGGTCTAATCTAATGCCGATGGTATTGGCGTTAACGGGGTAACCATCTAACAACTGTAGATAAGGGTCGTTAATATAAGAGAAACTCCTATCGACTCTCATATAAGGCGTCCAATATTCATTAACAGCATATTCAATTTGTAGATAAGCAGCAGAAAAACTACTTGTTTGCACTAGCATTTCAGTTGGTACTTTTGAGGTCAGATAGTAGGCTTCAGTTATTAAGTGAAAATCTAGATGTTGAAAATTTAAAAATACACCAACTACATCTAAAGTGATTATCTCATTTTCTGTACTGGACTCTTCCTCGTGCATACCTTCAGACAGAAGATGGGGACTAGGTTTAAGCACAATCTCTTCACGGGTGATAAAACCGCCTATTTGAGTTTCTTCAAGTGCATCTGGTAAGTAAGCAAGTCTAAAGGCGTAACCTAATTCATGATCATTTGGCTCTGGATTAAATATATCGAAGTCATGTAAAGAAGCTGTAGAGTCACCTCCATGGTGGCCTGCAGCAGAAGAATCAAGTTGAGATGTTAAACCTATTGATAAAGCATAATGCCAAGCTGATGTTCGCTGCTCTATTTCGCCTTCAAATAACACACCTGTTGAATGGCTAGGAACGATGCCTCCTGCAGCACCTAACTCAACCATAGAGGGGCGACTTATTGACGTTTGTAAAAATGTGCCATGATGATATTGAGTATGCCAATAACCAAAGGGGTTATGATGACGACCAAACCATATTCGAGAACTTTCAGTAACATTGAAGCCTATTTGTAATCGTTCAATATGTTGTAAGTCTTCTGATATATAGCCTTCTGCGAGAATATTGATAAAACCAAGATTACCAGCCGCAAAAATATCAACCGAGGGGGTGATGTTGTCACTCGAAAATGAGTGGTCATTATTATAGTCGAGTCTAATCTCAGGGAAGATGAGAAAATTTACTTCAGCGTAAACTTTTAAAGGTATAGCTAAAAAAGAAAAGGCTAAGGCAATTTTTATAAAATAGTTAGAATAAATGTACAACAATATCAAACATCCTATTCTGGCATTTACTTGATGTATAAAAATAATAAACAGTTAAAACCATTTAAGCAATTATTGTTAAGTACTTTTTTGAGTTTAATTGTTTAAATATTTTTTCATTAAACGAGCTTCTAATGATAAATCTAAACTAAAATTCTGTTTTACTAAAAATAAAAGCAATTACTAAAAGTGAAGAGCAACTTACTTATTTACCTAGTTTAGGTTGCAGGGCTATTCAAGGCAGTATCTTTTTTTTGACATATTAGGAGTTATTCCACCGTTATAGATGTGAGGTCTATCCTGGCAATAATAAATTTTGCTGTGAAAATAGTTTTTTATCGTTAAACTCAAAGATATTAACTTACTTTTAAGCAAGAACTGTTATGACTGAAGAAACCATTTTTTCTAAAATTATCCGTCAAGAAATCCCAACGCCGTTATTGTATCAAGACGAATTAGTTACTGCTTTTCGTGATATAAGCCCTAAAGCAAAAAGCCATATTTTAATCATACCCAATAAAATAATACCAACCATTAATGATGTTAGTGAAGATGATGAGTTGACCCTTGGCCGTATGATCACTGTCGCAAAAAAATTAGCAAAAGAAGAAGGTATTGATGAAAATGGTTACCGTTTAATCATTAACTGTAATGAAGACGGTGGTCAAGAAGTTTACCACATTCATATGCACTTATTGGGTGGTCAAGCATTAGGACCCATGTTAGCAATATAGTTCGATAAAAAGTGATTGTAAGGGATATTTTCTTTGTACATTTAATAACAAATTGTTAAAATCTTCGCGAAACCAAGGGGTGTAAGTATTTTATTCAACGGATAGTAATAAAATCTTACTGAGATGCTGTGCGAACCCTTTGAACCTGAACCGGATAATTCCGGCGTAGGGATGGTTAAAAATGATCAAACTAGCCTCCGTGTGCCGGATCCCTAATTAATTTCATATTTGAAATATAGAGATCTCGATGAATTTAGTACCAAACCCTTTATCAATTGCAATAACCTCAGCTTTATTTACCTTTTCTGCGCAAAGCTTTTCAGAAGAAAGTACTCAAGTAAACAAAGAACTAGTCTCAGACCTAGAAATTATTACTGTAACAGGTGATTTTCGTCAAAATAACCTTCAAAAAATTCCAAGTTCTTTATCTGTTCTTAATGCCGATGATATTAAAACTCGTAATGCCCAAAATTTAGAAGAAATTATAGCGGCCACTCCTAATGTTAACTTTGCTAGTGGCTCTCAAAGAGCACGTTATTATCAAATACGTGGCATTGGTGAACGTAGCCAGTTTCAAGAGCCAATTAATCCTTCCGTTGGTTTAATTATCGATGATATTGATTTCACGGGCATTGGTAGTATTGCTTCAATGTTTGACGTAGCTCAAACTGAAATATACCGAGGACCACAAGGAACTCGGTTTGGCGCTAATGCGATGGCAGGTTTAATAAACATAACAACCAATGCACCAACAGATGAATTTGAAAGTTCAATGCGATTAACTGCCGGAAATTACGGTAGCCTCGGTGGTGGTATTGTTTTATCAGGTCCTGCTAATGATGCTATTAATTATCGAGTAGCAATTGAACAATACCAAAGTGATGGTTTTATCGAAAATAGTTATTTAGGTATTGATGATACCAATAATCGTGATGAATTAACCATGCGTGGTAAATTAGCGATTCAAGCCAGTGATGATTTAACGATAGATATTGCCTTAACACACTTTAATTTTGATAATGGTTATGATGCTTTTTCGTTAGATAATACTCGAGAAACTTTCTCTGATGAACCTGGTTTTGATCGTCAAGAAACTACTGCTTTTAGTTCTAAATTTTCATATAGCGCCTTTAAAGCATTTGAACTTATTGGTATTGTTAGTTATGCCGACTCCGATTTGTCATACGGCTATGATGAAGACTGGAGTAATGAAACACTTTGTCAGTTAAATGAGTGTCCTTACGGTGATTATTCATCAACAGATCACTACTTTAGAGCTAGAGAAACTCTTACCGGGGAAATACGTTTAGTTTCAGATAGTGGACATAAAATATTTAATGATTCAACCGAATGGATTGTTGGCTTTTACCTAAAAAAAGATGATGAAACATTATTACGCCAATATACTTATCTTGAATCCGATTATTCGTCTGATTTTAATACTAATACTCTAGCGATCTATGCTCAGTTTAATAGCCAACTATCAGATAAACTGAGTTTGATTTCAGGCATACGAGTTGAACAACGCAGTGCTGATTATATTAATTCAGACTTATTGTCGTTTGAGCCAATCGATACTATGGTCGGTGGTAAGCTTGTACTTTCTTACCAACATAATGATAATAATCTGTTTTACGGCTCAATAAACCGAGGTTATAAAGCCGGTGGTGTAAATACTGATGGTAGTTTACCTGATGCACTTCGTGAGTTTGAACCTGAATTTGTTGTTAACTATGAACTTGGTTATAAGGTGAGTTTATTAAATAATTTAGCTTATCTGCGTGCGGCTGTTTTTTATATGAACCGCGAAGATGTTCAAGTGAAAACCTCACTGCAAGAACTACGTGACGATGGCAGTGTTGAATTTATTCCTTATCTAGGTAATGCAGCAAAAGGGGTTAATAAAGGAATTGAAATAGATGGTGCATGGCAGGTTATAGACAATGTTGAACTCTATGGTTCATTGGGTTTACTTGATACCCAATTCAACGATTTTATTAATGACGATGGTGTAAGTTTATCAGGTCGAGAACAAGCCCATGCACCTAATTTTCAATTTAATTTAGGGATAAA
>JALJPB010000015.1 GCA_022969175.1 Colwellia sp.
CTGTTTATTACCGTTTGTCAGTTCGTCAGCCATAGAGCAATGTAAAAAAACCAAGTCAAGATCTGAGCTATAACTCAATTCCCTACCGCCGAGTTTTCCATATCCAATAACAGCAAAACCTTTGTTATCGTTGCTAGCCGCGGATAGTGGCACACCCAAACGTGCTGAAATTTGTTGCCAAGCAAGGTTAATAACTTCGCTAATAATACCTTCAGCTAAAGCGGTTAAATGGTCGCTTACTTTCATTAGCGGTAAAACCTCGACAATATCTGCAGCAGCAATTCGCAACTGTTGTGCTTGTTTAAATTGCCGTAACATCTCCATTTGCGCTTCAACATCATCTTCAGGAATACGCAACATAACTTCTCGCAGTTCTAAAGCGTAATCTGAAAGTGCAGGAGGGTTATTAAGTAATTTGGGATCAATAAGTTCATCAAGTAATATTGGGTAACTAGCAATATGCTCTGCCACCCACTGACTCGCTTGGCAAAGGCGAATTAAATGTTTTAAGGCTCCTTCATTTTCAAATAAAAGTTCGAGATAGGCCGTACGAGAAGTAATTTTATTAAAGACAATTAAAATACGCGTTAAAGTAACTTCTTTTGCCTGCTGTTTTTGTAAGTGCCACAGTAATAATGGCATTAATTTATCGAGAACTTGTCGACCTCTATTGCCAATACTACGTTTTGTCAGTGTATCTCTAAAATCATTTAACTCAGACCATATAACTTGCCCTTGCCAATGGTTTGCTACACTCTCGATCCATTCAATACATTCTTCGTCTTGCCATTGGCTGTGCCATAATGTTTGCCAATGCTCATCTTGGCCTTGATGGTTGGGACTTTCCACACCTATTAATGAAATAAACTCTTGATGTACTCCAGACATATGTCGATTAAGCACTTCTAGAAAAATCGGCCATGAGCTGAAGTCCATTATATGTAATATTCTGTCTTGATCTAATATGTTGTCAGGTAAAGTTTGAGTTTGCTGATCTGCTAATGCCTGAATAATATTTTCCACTCTGCGTAAAAAACAATAGGCGTCTGTTAAAATAACCTCACTGCTTTTAGATAACTCCCCTTCGACGACAAGTACAGGTAAAACAGTGAGCAAGTTACGCTGCTGCAGTGACTTTAACCGCCCACCACGAATAAGTTGAAATACTTGAACAATAAACTCTACTTCACGAATGCCACCAGCACCTAGCTTAATATTATTCGTTAAATGTTTACGTCGAACCTCTTGAGCTATCATCATTTTCATACGACGCAATGAGTCGATAACACTAAAATCAATGTATCTTCGGTAAACAAAAGGTTTTAGCATTTCAGTCAGTTCTTGATGATAAATACTACTTCCCAATAACCGTGCTTTAAGCATGGCATAACGTTCCCAGTCGCGACCTTGCTCTTGATAGTAATTTTCCATCGCATTAAAGCTCATAACAATAGGACCACTTTCACCAAATGGTCGCAAGCGCATATCAACTCGATAAACAAAACCGTCGGCAGTTTTTTGATGCAATGCGGTGATTAACTTTTGCCCTAAACGAGTAAAAAATTGCTGGTTATCTAAACTTCGACGAGCTCCGACGGTTTCTCCTCGCTGGGGGTATGTGAAAATCAAATCAATGTCGGATGAAAAATTGAGCTCTTTTCCACCCAGTTTACCCATACCATAAACAAGCAATGGCAAACCAGTTTTACTTTCTTGATTACTTGAACTAGAAATTGAGTCAGAAATTAACTCACTACTTTGTGGAATTCCCCATAACTTCTGACAATATTGAGTTAGCCAATCAAGTGCAGCAAGAATTAAAGCATCGGCCAAGGAAGACAGTCGTGCTAACGATTTTTCTAGTTCAATGTTTAAGACTAAATCAGCAACAGCAATACGGACCATTTCTTGTAACCGAAAGCGGCGTAATATTTGATGTAATTGCCCTTCTTCGGTGCATTCAATTAACCGATTAGCTAATTGCGTTGAATAATCAGGACAATGTTGACTATAAACCTCTTCAGACTTAAACAATTCAACGACTAAATCAGGCGCTTGCATCGCACTATCAAAAATAAAGTCACTTAAAGCAAGTGCTTGCTTAAAATCGATTAATTGTCGTCCCTGCAAATATTCAGAGAAACTAGGTTGGTGGTCGACAAATTTCTGCCATTGCTGCTGAAGTTGTGATTGCAAAATTGGGCTGTTGTTTTTCATCATAAGTTTTATAACGATAGTTTGAAGCGTAAAAGGAAAATTTAACATTAGACATATTATGTCAATGGTGATATTAATAAATGATAATCATAGCATTTTACCATTTATACTAATCCTGCTAAGTTTGCACTAGTATACATGGAAGAAATACATCAACCTTACTTAGATCGAGTTTTAGTTTGAAATTTAATTTTAATAAACAACTCAGCCATTTTTCTGCTGCCATTGTTTTATTACTACTCAGTGCTTGTAGTGATCCACTCAAAGAGCAAATTAATAAGCAACTGCCTATCAGTGAGCAGCGAGTTCAAGAACTAGCCAACGCCCTTGATAATAACCAAGTACGTAATGCGAACTTAATTAACCAATATGCAGAAAAAGTCACAGTAAAAAAACCTTCTTTATCAGCTTTAGTCGCCGAGTTTAAAAAAGATGCAACGTCACAAGGTCCGATGTTTAAAGCCCTTGAAGACAGGCTAAATACAGTTAAAAACCAGCCTAGTATGTTTGCTAACAACCAAGCAATATACGATGAGTTACTTAATATCTACCAAGCAGCAGATCCGATACTTTATTCTGATGCGTTAAGTGATCCGTTAAATGTACTCGCAGATATGTCAGATGGCGAATTACCCCGTGTTAATTCACTATCGAAATCACAAAGCCAACGTGCCAATAATGCCCAAGACTTTGGCACTGGTGAGCAACTAATTGGCAACCCTAGTTATGGTCATTGGCAAACAGGCAGCAACGGCATGTCTTTTTGGGCTTGGTACGGTATGTATTCAATGATGGGCGATTTATTTGGTCGTCGTACCTATTATAACGATTGGGGACGTTCAAGAAATTATAGCTACTATAATGATTACGGCCGTACTCGATATAGCTCCCCCTCACAATTAAAAAATCAAAACAAACTTGATACTCGCGCTAGTAAATCATTTGAGAACAAAGGTAAAAAATATACCAGCGCTTACAGTAAAAACCGCGCAGGTTCTTCTAGTTTGTCTTCTCAAAGTAAAACCGCTCAAACTAGTGCTAATCGTTTTCGAACAAAATCTAATAATAAAAGTACTTATGGTAGCAAATCGAGTTCATCCAAGTCTAAATCGAAAAATGCCAGCTTTAGAAATAGTAGCAGTAATACCTCTAGAGGATTTAGACGAGGTAAATAGACTAGAAAAAAATGAGCTAAATTAACAAAAAAACAAAATTAATTTATACACTTTTACCAAATAAAAGCTGTCAAAAAAGAATACTACTAGGAAGCACCATGGAAAATTTAATTGAAATCACCGGGTTAAATCTGGATCTACTGATATTTTTAGCAATAGATTTAACTATTGCTATTTTACTGCTTGGTACTATGCGATTTGTTTCAGGCATATCAGCGGGTGTTAATACCACTGAAGAGTTATCTCAAAAAGATAACTTTGCATTTGGTATCAGTCTAGCAGGTAGTATTGCTGCGTTAGGAATTGTATTAACAGGGGCAATTACTGGAGAAACAGCAAGTAGCTTTGTTATGGAAATCATAGGCATGTTAGCTTATGGTTTATATGGCTTGATTTTAATTAAAGTCGGTCGTGTAATTCATGATAAAATTGCTTTACAAAAAATCGATAAAACCGCATTAATTAAAGAACAAAATATCACTATTGGTTTAGTTGATGCCGCGGGTGCTATAGCAACAGCAATAATTATTCGCGCCGTACTGCTTTGGGTAGATGGTTTAGATATAAATACTTTTATTGCCATCACTAGTGGTTTTGTTGTTGCCCAAGCGATGTTAGTTTTAGTGACTCGTATCAAAGAAAAACAATATGCACGTAACAATCAAGAAGACAGCTTACAAGAAGCCTTAGAAAACGGTCAATTAGCGTTAGCTATACGTTATACAGGACAAGTAATCAGTACAGCATTAGCCGTTACCGCAGCAAGTCATTTTCTGACCTATAGCCCTGAAACCTTAGTAATGAACTTATTAGGCTGGTTAGTTTTTGGCATCATCATGACAATTTTAGTATCAATATTAACGTCAATAGCTAAGCGAATTGTTCTTATGGGTATCAATTTAGTTGAAGAAGTTGATCAACAACACAATGTTGGTGTTGCAAGTGTTGAAATGGCAATAAGTATTTCAATTGCTCTCATTCTAACGGCATTAATGGCATAAAAAGCCTACCGATTAAGCTATCAACATTTCATCAGGTTTTCTAAAACTGACTGTTGATAGCTAATCACTCTAAACACCTACCCTCTTATGATAAAAAAACAAAAACACTTCCTTGATGATGCTTTGCTCATCATTACCATGGCTGTACTTGCAGGCTGTGGTCTCATTTACGAATATTTATTATCTCATTACGCAGGAAGAGTGCTTGGTGTGATGGAAAGCACTATTTATGCAATGATCGGTTTAATGATCGTGGCAATGGGTTTAGGTGCCTTTGCAGCTCGAAAAATCAAATGCGCATTTAACGGCTTTGTTTATTTAGAACTTATAATCGCCCTACTCGGCTGCAGTGCTATTTTAATTATTGGCGGATTAATCGCGTTTACTCAACTATTACCCCACATAATTAGCGATACATTTTCCCTACCCCCTGATGCTTTACCAAAAGGCGGAATTTTTAAACAGTTAAGTTTTTTAGCTTTTAACAGCCCTTATTTCTTTGGTTTGTTACTCGGTTTTTTCATTGGTATGGAAATCCCTCTCATTGCGCGGATAAGAGAAGACATCCACCAACAGCATTTAGCTAATAATTTAGGTACCATCTATGGTGCCGACTATATTGGAGCAGGTATTGGTGCAGCAATTTGGGTAATATTTTTACTCTCTATTGATATTAGTAAAGCAGGCGCTATTACAGCCGCACTAAATCTGCTTGCTGGTAGTGTCTTTATTTGGCGATATTGGTCAAAACTAAAATGGCGAAAAACCTTTCTAAGTTTACATTTCGTACTCGCTTTATTGATTATCATCATTTTTAATTATGGCAATAATTGGCTAAACCAAATGAGCAACCTACTATATTTAGACAAAGTTGTTTATAGCGATAAAACACGTTATCAGCAACTTACCTTCACCGAACGTAAGATGGGCTTGGGACAAGATAGCATCATCAACTTTTACCTCAATGGTCGCTTACAGTTCTCATCAATGGATGAACAAATCTATCATAGCTACTTAGTTTCACCGGTATTAGCTGGCTCTGCACGCCACGATAACATTCTAATCATTGGTGGCGGTGATGGCTTGGCACTTAGGGATGTTTTGCAGTGGTCTCCTAAAAGCGTTACTTTAGTTGACTTAGATGCGCAGCTGTTAGATATCTTTCGATCACCCCTTCAGCATTTACCCAAAAAACTTGGACAACAAATTGCCCGATTAAATCAATTAAGCTTGCAAGACCCGCGCGTTAATATTATTAGTGGTGATGCCTTTGTAGAAATTGACCAACTACTCAAACAAAAACAGATCTTTGATGCGATTATTGTTGATTTGCCAGATCCGAGCCATCCTGACTTGAATAAACTCTATTCGGTAAACTTTTACGCCAGATTAAAGCAATTATTGGCCGGAGATGGACAAATAGCGATACAGTCGACCAGCCCTTATCATGCAAAAGATTCATTTATTTCAATTGGTAAAACCGTCGAAGCCGCAAATTTCAATCATGTACAGCAATACCATGACAATGTGCCTAGTTTTGGCGAATGGGGTTGGACAATAGCAACCAAAGCCGGCATTAGCCCACTTAAAAGGCTCAATAAATTAACTGAACTTGAGATTCCTCATGTTTGGTTAAACCTTGCCATGGTCAAAAGTGCATTCAATTTTTCAACTAATTTTTATCACAATAAAGATAAAATTGGAGTAAATTATTTGGGTAGCCATATACTTTACCAATTACACCAACAAGCTTGGCTGGATCAACAAGGAATTATTGATAATAAACAACAAAATACAACCAATTAATACCGGTAACTTGTACTGATAATTAATAGTAGATGAGTTGAAATAGTTGGAAATAATTAAAATTAGTTAAAATAAGTTAAAAATAATACCACAAGACACTTGACATATTATGTCACAGTGCTAAATTTAAAACCGTTGACATATTATGTCGGCAGCGAAGATAAAGTTAATCAGGATAATAACCCTAACTTTATCACGCAATTAATAAATATGAGGATTAATATGAACATTCATAAAATAGCCAATCACCTAAATACATTGGCTGATGATTCAGAAACAGGGATGACTTTCGACTGCCAACCAATATCAGGTGAAGTTGATGTTTTACAAATCACCATATTAGGGCGAGAAGAACTGCCGCTTTTTGTTTCTGTTACCGACGATCAAATTTTGTGCATCACCTACCTTTGGGGTGAGGATGAAGTAAAACCTGAATGTATCAGTAGTATGCAAGTCAGTATGCTTGAAATGAATATCCCAATGCCATTATCTTCATTCTCAAAAATTGGCGACAAATACGTCGTATTTGGTGCGCTATCAATTAGCTCAACCTTTGATGACATTGAACATGAGCTTACTGTACTCAATAACAACGCCTTAGAGGTTATTGATGATATGAGTGAGTATTTGCTTTAACAAACACTTAACTATTCGATATTCATTAAAGACCGAATAGTCAAATTTTAAGAATTTTCTACCCCTTGAGGAGTATTATTATGAGTATATTTAAAAAAATTATGACCGCAATTCGCGGTGGAGCATCTGAAGTTGGCGAATCAATTATTGACTCAAATGCTACTCGTATTTTTGAACAAGAAATCCGTGATGTTGAGAATCATTTAACAAAAGCTAAACGTGACCTAACAGGTGTTATGGCTGAACAGATGGCAGCTAACCGCGAAGTTGACCGACTTAAGCGTGAAATTATTGAACATGAAGGCTATGTCGCTCAGGCACTTGATAAAGGTGACGAAACTTTAGCATTAGCTGTCGCTGAAAAAATTGCCGCTTTAGAAAGTGAGTTGGCCGCACAACAGCAAGCATTTGAAAGTTTTCAAGGTAGCGCTAATCGCTTAAAAGATTTAGTGAAAAAGAGTGAACGCCAAGTTGCAGAGCATAAACGTCAACTTTCTATGGTTAAAACCACTGAAAGTGTTCAAAAAGCAACGTCAGCGATTACTGATAATTTTTCATCAAGCAATTCAAAGTTGCTAAGTGCTAAAGACTCATTAGAGCGTATTAAAGCTAAGCAGCAAAAGTTTGATGATAGAATGAAAGCCGCTGAAGTACTTGAAGCTGAAAATGGCGATGGTGCACTTGAAGCACAGTTGAAAGCTGCAGGCATTGGCGCACAAAATGCTAGTGCAAATTCAGTGCTAGATCGTTTAAAAGCAAAACAAAATAAAGCATAAAGCCTTCCCAGCCAATGCAAGTTGATGTTTTAAAGTAATAACTTCAGTCTATTTATAGGCTGAAGTTTATTTGTTTTAACACGGTTAAAACAAATAAACTTAAGGAGTAAACTCTGATGAGTTTCTTAAAAAAGATGTTTGGTAAAGAAGAAAAACAACGAAGATTAACCTCTGTTCGTGATCTAAATACCGATGATATCATTGTACTAACAGACAGTTTTGCTTTGCCTGAAGTACTGCGCCAACAACAATTTCAAGTAACAGCAGTTAACAGCTATGAATATGAAACTGTCACTCAAACTGAGTGGACATTAAGTGGTAATGATGAAGCTGAAATCTTTTTGTCCCTTGATGTCGACGATAAAACTTATTTAAAGTTCACCTTAAAAATAGCACAACAAGATGTTGAGTCACTTTTTGACTTAGACGAATTTTCGACATTATTTGACGAACCCGGCCAAGCCTTTTTAAACCGACTCACAGATAACGATAAAACGACCAGCTGGACAAGTGAACAATACCAACAAAGCATATTTGCCAAAGTAGGCTATTTTCACCGTAAAGATCATCGCAGCCAAGCATTATCTCAATACGAAGGTAAAGGCAGTGGCGAGCAGTTTGAGTTTTATCAATTACTCGATCAAGATCAAAGTAAAGGTATTGAAGTAGAGGTATGGGATGATGGCGATACCGATGTGTTTTTATCTATCTATCGACCAATATCAGACATTATTGATATGTATCCAGGTAGTTAATATCAGGCTCTCTTTAATAATTAGTACAGAGGATATAACATGACTAGAAAAATCCCTGATAAATGGCAATCATCTGTTAAAGCAATAAAGGCTGTTCAGGTTGCTTTTGACATGGATGAAAAAATTCAACTTGCTATCAGAACACAAGCGCTTCAAGCTGGATTGAGCCCTTCAGATCAAATCAGGGATATATTAGGTCTATCAATAAATAAACGTCCAAAACGACCTCGATTAACCGTTAGCCTAGCCCCCAATGATTATCTGGTATTAGCTGAAAAATATCAGCTTGAGCCAGAACAACAATTGGAAATTAAGAAAAAGCTCATGGATGAACTGATTCACCATGTCATAGACAAAAATTTATAAGAAATTTAATCACATGAAAATTAAATCTCATAGCGTAGACAGTTACGGTATCAAAAACTACAACACCGGATTTTTGTTAATTATCGCCTTATTGGTTTTATATATTACCATTGCCATACTGTCATTTGGCTTGGTTCATTATGAGGCTGGGGCGTTAAATAGTAATATAACCACCTATAAAGATGCCTTTTGGACACTGCAAATGAGTGCCAGTACTATAGGTTTTGGCGATTTTTACCCAATAACCCTTGAGGGCAGGTTAATTGTCGCAGCAATGTTCTACCTTGGAGTAGGTTTAGTTGGTTTTATTGGCGCACAGTTTATCGACAGATTTGTTGGTTTTTCAGATACCAATGTTAAAAATCGAGAACTGAGACAACAAAATAAAGAAATTATTGCACAAAATGAACTTTTAGATCAAAAACTGGAAAATTTATTAGAAAAAGTAGAGCTGTTATCTAAGAGATAATGAGAGTTTAATACCGGTTTATCTGGTGGTTTTTGTCAATCGATTGATTTTATACACATTTATTTATAATTATGTCATACTCAAATTGCATGAATAAAAGCATAACCTCTGCGGATAACTACAAAAGAGTTAACCTGTAAGACTGCCAGAGTATCAACATTTAAAACAAGGGAAATCAATATGTTAATAAAAAAATCAACGATATTATGTCTATCTTTAGTAACAACATTAGCAATGACAGGCTGTGCAAATACAGATGCTCTAGAGCAAAACATTACCACACTGACTAACAAGGTTGACTCTTTAGCAACTGAAGTAAGTGCAATAAAAGCACAACAAGAAAGTGATTCTGCGTTAATATCTGAAGCTAAAGCTGCTTCTGAACAGGCAGCAATGGATGCACAAAGTGCAAACGAACGTCTTGATAACATGGTTAAGTCTTATAAAAAGTAAGTGCTATACCCATCTTTATACATAAAAAAAAGCATCTATTTTAATAGATGCTTTTTTATTTTTATCCTCATCAAAGCTAAATTTTTGCTTTCTTTTTAATAGCAACAACAACACCTTTTGGTTGTTCAAAGTAAGGCATTAATAGGGGCCAGTTTTTCTCAGAGCCACCAACGAAGCTTTTGACCGCATCAGGAATAACAGTCTCTTTTTGAGCGACTCCTTGTTGAGTTAATCCCTGGTGAATTTCAATTAGCCTTAAATTATTAGCTTCATAAGACATTTTTACTTCTTGGTCAATGATATGCACAGGCGTTTTTTCTGGCACGTTATCAAATAGCCACTTAATATCTTCATCGTACATACGAATACAGCCTGAGCTTGCTCGCATGCCAATACCAAACCGCTGATTTGTACCATGGATCAAGTATTCACTAAAGCCGAGCCGTAAAGCATATTTCCCAAATGGATTATCAGGTCCCGCAGCTACTTCTCTAGCCATTTCTTTACCATGCTCTGCGAAATACCTAGCCCGTGTTTCTTCAGTTGGCCGCCATACCGGATTTTCTCTTTTTTTACCTATATAAGAAGTTGTTCTAGGCGTTTCTAGTCCCTCACGGCCAATCCCCACTGGAAATACCATCACTTTATTTTCGTCAGGTAAAAAGTAATATAACCTCAACTCTGGTAAATTAATGACAATCCCTTCTCGTTTGATATAGGGTAATAACATTTGTGAAGGTATTAATACACTGACACCAACTGCAGGCAAAAAAGGATCGACCCCAGGATTTGCGGCTAGTAAAGCTAAAAACCCGACATTATATTGTTCAGCTATTTCTTGAAAATAATCACCTTTTTTTACTAGGTGACGCTGTAACTTACCAATTAACCGACTGTTTTCATCGGGTAATTGGTATTCAGCCGCGTTGATAAAAAAACTGCTAATAAGTAAGCTTAACCCCACCAAAATCAATTGATGTCTAAAAAATTTTACTTTCATTAAATTATTCCAAAAATTAAAATCACATTTATTACTGATGGTGTTTAAGCTGTTATTACTAACTGGCTATATACGCCAATAAGGCTGAGCTGAGACAGCTTGCTCTCTAGAGTGCTCAAGAGTATGTAATAAATGTTCAATTTTAGACTCTAACCATTTTGTTAACTTACTCTCAGGAGTTGTCAATTTAAGCAACTGCTGCTGTAAAAGCAGCAAGGTTTGTAATTCACTGATCCCTTGTTTTATGTCTAACCAAGGGTTTCTAAAAGCTAAACGCTCATTTTTATCGTAAAGCGCACCAAACCAGCTTCCTGTTAATAGTGAGCGAATTAGTAATTTATGATGGGCCAGATACTCTTGACTCTCGATTCTGCCGTTTTTAGGCATTACTTCAATTAAATTTTTCCGGTTAAGCTCTAAGGCAGACTCGGCAAAAATAGACACCTGAGTGCTATCAACATTAAAATGAGGTTTTTTTGCTAACAGTACCGTCAACAAAGAGAGCTGTAATCGATTAAAGCGAGCAGAATGAAATAATAAAATATTTTGCTCAGCGTCCGGAAAGTTACTTCTTTCTGACTTCATTTGTCTAATAAGTGCATCACTATAATGAAGCTTAGTTCGATAGTTTCCTGTTTTAGTAGTTAGCTCTTGTAAATGACAAGCATCTTCAACCCAATGAAATTTTTTAATGAAAAAGCTCAGTTCATTTCTAAGTTTTCCCATCGATTTATCTAAGGATTGTTCAAAGAGCCAGAAACCTTGCCTTAATAGCGCTAGCATTTCAGTAATTTTATTTAAAATGGAGAAGGCAGGATTTTGAGTATAGGCGTCGACCAATGTTTGTAGTTGAGTCAGGCCAAACTCTACGCCATGAGTAAATACATGATTTAGACTCTTTGGCTTATCTAAAGGAATCAAGGCTAAACCTAATAGATCAAAGTTATCGATATTCTTAGTCGTACTTTGTCGATCTTTAGCACTTGAGAGTGCATAACCTCTCGCGGCCTTAGTCTTAATACCAGGCCGTAATAATAAGCCAAAACATAATACTTTAGCTAAGGTGAGTAAATCATCAATATTACCTGTAACAAGCTCTAATTCAATTTCACAAATAGGTACTTCATTACCATTAGCCTTGATTACTCCTTGATCGAACACTAATTCAATCACCGTTGCTTCATGGCCATTATTTTCAATAGTGATTAACCAAATTAATCGCTGAAAGTTGGTAGTAAAGAGGCTAACTAGTTGCGCTTGCAGTTCATTTAGGTTTTGATTTTTTGGCCATATAGCTTGAGGAAATAACGCTAACTCTGGAAAATTATTCGTTATATCAACATTATACTCAGGTCTCTGATGTAGGCCACCAACAGCCGTTCCCGCGGTTTTTATGGTTTGTTCTAGGTGTTTATTATCTAAATTATCAATACTAGTACGAATTCTTAGCCCTTTATCTTGTCTTCGTAAAGCCAAATCTGGGGTATCAAAGTAACTGTTATTGAGTTGTTTTTGTTGGCTAACAAAACTAAATTTTTTAGCGGTAAGTAACTCGGTGATTTTTTCTGCTGTTTGCTTAGCTTCACTCGATTCTAATACCAAGAATTTGAGTTCAATCTCTGTATTCATAGTTTCTCATTGAAACGCTAAATTTATCAATAAATTCAGCTCTTTTGTATTTTGAAGCCTAAATATACCCCTTTATTATTAAAAGCGAAATTAGAATGCTTATAAATATTACCTATTTTCAATTCATATCGCATTCTTCACTTGCCAACAATGCATCAAAGCCCTAATATCTGGTCACTATTTTGTTAATTTTGATATTTGGTTCTCTGATGAAAAAACACCAAAACACTAAAAATAATAGATTTAACTCAGTTTTTTCTTTTATATTATTTACTTTCGCTTTGCCATTATTTGCTGCTCAAGAGCTTGCACCTAAAGCAGAACAAGCATATATCACCGATGAACTGTTTGTTTATATGCATGCTGGCTCTGGTAATAACTACCGTATTGTCGGGACAACTAACGCCGGCTCCCAAATTAAGCTTACCGGCCTTTCAGAAAACAATTACACTCAAATTGTTGACGAAAATAATAAAAAAACCTGGATTGAAAGTAAGTACATAACTGAACAAGCAGGCTTACGCTTTGTTGTTGCTGAACTCAACGCTCAGCTTGCAGCAGCTACAGAACTTAATAGTCAATTAGATAGCCAGTTAAACAATGTAAAAGCTAACACAAGTAATTTAAACGACAAAAACGGTCAACTTAATACTGAAATTGCCACCTTAAAAAATCAATTAGCGACCAGTCAATCAAAACTAAAAACACAAGATACCGATGTGCAAAAACAATGGTTTTTCACTGGTGCTATCGTATTAGCAATTGGCCTTGTTTTAGGATTGGTAATACCACGATTAGGTGGCCGCCGTCGTGGTGGGAATATGGATAATTGGAAATAAAAGACGAAAGAGTTGTCACCTTGTAGCTAGATAAAACGCTTTACTAGCTCAATCTAAAAATTAATAACAGTCTCTTTAGCAAGCTCTGGTTTCAATATTTCAACATACCTATGTGCACCGTTTTAGCAATAGTAAATAATTAATTATTTACTATTGTGCTATCTATACTTATTAAAGTCTTATTCTTCATTAAATTAAATACAACAATAAGTCACTCTTACTACTGCATTAACTTAGTACTCAGTCATTAATTAAGTGTACAATATCATCTAGAATTACCGTCAGCGCATTTAAGGGTGCCTCTTTTTTCATATTATTCAGTAACTCATCATAGGCATTATTTTTTCGGTCTTCTAATAGTAGTGATTGCTTAATCAAACTGTTAACCGTTGGCTCTGCAGCGAGCACTAGACCCTTTCCTGAGCATAGCTTTAGACGCGCAGGTTGATCTGGTGATACTGAAGATGCAACACTTGGCTTATGTAAAGCTATACATTGTAATACAGTGTCACCTGAACATATTACACGCCCAATAGCCGCACTAAGTAGAGTTATGTATTCTGCATTCTCAAGAGATCTTAAACATATTATATCTTGATCTATAGGAATCTCCTTTGGATAATTACAACCAAAGACGACAACGCACTTAACTTTTGTTTTTTGATAAAAAAGTTTTGCAACTTGATAATAAATATCTATAGCTAAAACGCCAGAAATATAATGGCCGCCCGAGCCGGCATTAAAAAGAAAAAAATCTTCTCCTTCTAACTTAAACTTAATTAGAATTTCTAGTTGTTTTTTTTGAGTGCTGCTTTGGAAGACAGGTCCAATATTTTCAGGTGGCTGTTTATTAAAAAAAGACAACTTCCCCTTTTGCCACCAACTGAGTCTTTTCATGCAATAGTCAGGTTGTACAACCCAGTGCTTGTCAGTATATAACAGTCGGTTTATTTTCAACCCCCTACGGCGTTTTTTATTATAAAATGAAATAAACGCGACTTTAGCTCCTACATTTTTTGCAAGTTTAAATTGATTCGCTCTACCAGAAGAATCAAACAGTACTATATCAGGCCTTAACTGACTTATGACTCGATTAACTGTGTTGGAATCTTTAGTAGGTGAGCCTTTAGAAGTATGTACAGTATAGGGACAATCATCTATATAACTCGCTTTTTCATTTAGGATGAAATGGATATCACTACTGGGAAAACGAGCAAATAATGCCTTAGCAATAATCATTGAACGCATATATTCGCCGATTCCTGACGTCGAAGAAACAGGAATAAATAAAATACACTTTGATTTCATTTGAGAGGTATGCCTATGAATAAGAGTAATAAAGCAGCTGCATATTACCTGAAATTGATATAATCATCCAATATATCTAGCTATTTCTAATTGTTATCGGACTAAATCAATAGATGTGTTAATAATAAAATACTGCTACAATCTCCGCGATTTTAGTCGGTGTATATCTAAAAATATTGTAGAGTTATCTTGCACAATATTATTCAGGACTTTTAATGTTGTTAAAACCTAGTTTGACCATCTTTTTATTATTTTTTTTTCACGCAAGCATTGCCGCCCCTTGGGTAGAGCCTGATGACCTTGCCTTAAGGAATGATATTCAACTACTTGCTGATGCTGGTATTATCACGGCACCAGTAACTACCTACCCTTTAATGTGGAATGCCATTAAAGACGATATATTATCGGCCAAACCATACCTACTAAATGACGCACAAAAACAAGCACTTAACCATGTTAAGTTTAGCTACAAATACGCTTCAGGTCATCAAAACATCACAAAAAAAAGTATTTACTTTTCCAGCAATACAAACCGCTTCACCAGTTATGGCAACGATAATTACGACCAAGGTAAAGTTGAGTTATCTAATGAATTTTTTGTTGGTCATCTAGCGGGTAAATTGCAGATTAACTATCGCTATGGTCTAAATGATGCGCCTGAGTTAAATCAAGGTAACGACCTTAATATGGACGGAAGTTTTTTAGCCTACAAATTAGGTAATTGGGTATTAAGTGCTGGAGCAATAGAGCGCTGGTGGGGGCCGGGTATCGATACCAATTTGATAATGACCACTAACTCACGTCCATTACCGGCTATAAGTATTACTCGTGACAATTCAAGCGCCTTTGAAACACCCTGGTTAAACTGGTTGGGTCCTTGGACTTTAACAGCACAAATGGCGCAATTAGAAAGTAATCGAGAAATACCCAAAACACTCATGTGGAGTACTCGAGCAACCTTTAGGCCCATTCGTGGTTTAGAGGTGGGCGCTTCTTGGTCTTTTCAATGGGCAGGTGAAGGTCAACCAAGTTCCATGAAAGATTTCTTTAGTATTTTATTTGCCAATCACGAATGTGCAGATGGTTCTCCTGAATGTGGCTCTGAGCTCAATACACAGATAGGTAACCATATTGCGGGTTATGATTTTCGTTGGTCTGACACATTATTTGACTTACCCTATGCAGTTTATCTGCAAACAATTGGAGAAGATAGATCTCCTAATTTTGGTATAATTACCGACAAAGCCGATATGTATGGTATTGAGACTCGCTTTACTTTATTCAATCAACGCATCTTTGCTAATTTAGAATATACAGATACTCAAACAACCTGCGGTCCAACTGGTGACCCAACATTAAACTGTTTATATGAACATAGTCTGTATAAATCAGGCTATCGTTATTATCGAAGAACAATTGGCTCAACTTATGATAACGATGCTCAAACACTTGTTGCGACCTTTTTAATTCAAACAAGTGCTCACAACAGCTGGCAATTCAAGTTTAGAAAATTGCAATTAAATACAGATAATATTGATAGGTACTCCGATGATTTGAACATGGGAAACCCTGTTTCGCAAATTGCCGAAGATGTTTTGCAATTTGATGGGCAATACAAATTTATTGCTTACGATTCACGTTTTACCACCGGAATTATTCTCACCAACTCTTCAATAGATGATAATAATGACAACAGTTTTGACGCTTACTTAAAGTGGGAATATAGATTTTAACAACAACTCAAAACGTTAATTATCTAATAACCCATGAAAATAACTTTAAGGAATCAAATTGCAATATAGAAGAGAAATAGACGGTTTACGAGCAATTGCTGTTTTACCGGTGATTTTATTTCATGCTGGCTATTTTGGTTTCAGCGGTGGCTATATTGGTGTTGACATATTTTTTGTTATAAGTGGTTATTTAATTACAACAATTATTATTGACGAATTGGCACAAGGCAATTTTTCAATTAAAAATTTCTATGAACGCCGTGCCAAAAGGATTCTTCCCGCTTTATCCGCAGTATTAGTTATAACCACAGTATTAGCTTTTATTTTTATGCCGGCAAATTTACTAAAGTCATATGCAAATAGCCTAATGTCGGTAGTAACTTTTACTTCCAACTTTCATTTTTTCTCCACCAGCGGCTATTTCTCTACAGTGTCTGATCAGAAGCCGCTATTACATACATGGAGCTTAGCGGTTGAAGAACAATTTTATTTGTTTTTTCCATTAATGCTTGGTTATTGGTGGGTAAAAGGTAAAAAGTATATTATTAAAGTGGTGACTTTTTTATCAATAATATCTCTACTACTAGCGCAGTTTTTAGCGGTAAATAGTTTTGCTGATGCCAATTTCTACTTGATTTTCAGCCGTGCTTGGGAGCTTTTTGCGGGCGCATTAATCGCGCTTACAAGTATTCAATCAACTACGCTTAAAAAATGGCAACAAGAGTGGTTAGGTATCATAGGGTTAATCTTGATATTTTACTCCATCTTTTTCTTTGATGAACATACTTTATTCCCAAGTTTTTACGCTTTAGTTCCTATAGTTGGCACGGTTTTAATTATTAGTTTCAGTACTTCACAAACTCTAGTCGGCAAATTTTTAAGTCATCGAGCTTTTGTTAGTATTGGCTTGATTTCATATTCATTGTACCTATGGCACCAACCGCTCTTCGCCTTTTTACGGCTAAAGTCCGTAGGGGAACCCTCAGTTGAGTTATTTGTTTTAGCAATAATATTAAGCTTTATATTGGCCATTTTGAGTTATCACTTTGTTGAGAAACCTTTTAGAAGAAAACCTTCAACTACAATAAAAGCAAGGTTTAGTGTTTTACAGTATGCAGGAATGTCGATAGCTTTTTTTATTATCGTTGGATTAATTAGTGTAAGTAATAGAGGTTTTCAATCGAGGTTTGGTGACAACAGTTACATGACATCGATTAAATTTAGTCCTAAAAGAAAAGCTTGCCATTATAACGGTCGTAACTTTGAAAGCCCTGAAAACTCTTGTCGATATTTTGGTAAAAACGTCACTTGGGCAACGTTCGGTGATAGCCACACAGTAGAACCAGCTTACGCTTTAGCAAAGGCATTAGAGCCTAAAGAAATTGGCCTATTACATTTAAGCTTTAGTAACTGTGCTCCCTCACTATTATTTGAGGTAAAAGATCCAGGATGTACTAAGTGGGTCAAGGGAGCCTTTGAATACCTAGAAAACAATAAATCAATTAAAAATGTCTATTTAGGATTTCATTACAGCGGTTTTTTATTTGGTAGCCATCGTAACCACTATCCTGAGTTACCTGATAATGATCCTAACCTGTTATTGACCAGTGATTATAGTCATTTAAGTGCCCAACAAACCAGAGAATTGTATTGGCAAGGTTTAAGCTCTATGATTAATCGGCTTATCCGCTCAGGAAAAACGGTTTACCTACAATACCCAATACCTGAGTTACCATTGAATATCAGCAACTTACTCACTCCTTTTTCTGTTTTTGGTGGTGATTTACGTTTTGATTTACAAAAGACAACTAGTATGGATTATTATTTTACTCGAAATAGTTATATATTAGAGAAACTCAATTCGTTAACTTATAATGATAAATTAATAGCAATCAAGCCATTCGAACTTATGTGCAGCCTAAAGGGCTGTCCAGCGGTGAGTAAAGGTAAATCTCTTTATTTTGATGATGGTCATTTAAGTGTCTTTGGAGCAACACAATTGCTCACAAAGAGTCAGATTGTTAATTAGTTCACTAATATATAACGCCACGTATTACAGTATTAAATTAAGGTTAGTGTAGAAAAATGATAAAAACTAAAACATATCCACCCAGTAGATTCAGCCGCTCTTCTATTTTATTTTTTCGTTTTTTTATTCAACGATTTTTACCTGCTTCTTGGTTTAGATCACCGTTACCAACGTTAGCTGAACGTCATAAGAAGACTGAAAACTTAACCTTAGAAATTGTTAGTCATTGTTGGCAATATTCTAACATGTTGACCTATCAACTTAGCTCATTTGTTAATAATCCTCCTAAAGACATTTCATTAACGGTTACTGTGTTTTATTCCAAAGATGATGCTGGCACCGTGGCAACTTTAGCGTATTTTTCAACATTAGCACCTGAAAACATCACTTGGAATTGGCAACCACTCACTAACGGCAAACTTTTTCGACGGGGTATTGGCCGCAACATGGCAGCTTTATCAACTAAAGCTGATTGGGTTTGGTATACAGATTGCGATATAATTTTTCATAAAAACTGCCTTGACTCACTTGCTGAGCAATTAAAAGGGAAAACTGAAAGTTTATACTTCCCTAGACAAGAATATACCACCGAGATGCTTGCTGAGTCTGATCCTATGTTACAAGCTAACTCGCAACCACAAGTTGTTGACATAAATAGTGACAACTTCAGCTTGTTTTCTAGAGAAAAAGCCAAAGGTGCATTTCAAATTGTTCATGGTGATGTTGCTCGAGCAATTGGTTATTGCGGCAAACTATTTATGTTTCAAACAGAGTCCGAGCGCTGGCGAAAAACTTATGAAGATACCGCTTTTAAATGGTTAATCAAGAGTGAAGGTATCCCATTAGAGGTAGAGGGTGTATTTCAAATACGACACATTAAAAAAGGTCGCTATACCGAAGACAGCTGGATTTCTAAGCTACGCAGTAAAATAAGAAGAACCCAAGAGTAACCTTAGTTTTACACTGGCATTGTTAATAAAAATATTGTGGCAATAAAGCTAAAAGACTCGTTGAGGTAATAATACCCTACAAATAGCTAGCGTTAAGTTAACGTCAACCTCATTACTAAAGCCATTTCCAATAGCACATACATAATCAGACAGCCCATATAGCATATGAATAACTTAACATATACTTTACTTTCGTCAGCTTGCATTTAGTAATAACTCATCAATTCTAGGTTTATTCATCACATGAAAAAAACAACTTATCGCGGTGATATTGATGGTTTAAGAGCTATTGCTGTTATGTCTGTCATTATCTTTCATGCAGGACTAGAACAGTTAGCTGGGGGGTTTATTGGTGTAGACATTTTTTATGTAATCTCAGGTTACCTAATCACTGCAATTATCATGAACGCTTTAGAAAAAAACACATTCTCTTATAAAGGGTTTTATGCTCGAAGAGCTAAGAGACTTCTACCTGCTGCACTCATCATGATTTTGGCAACAACTATTTTTGCCGCATTTATTCTTTCGCCAGACAAGTATTACCAATTAGCCAAAAGTGCTGAATTTTCAAATTTATTTATGGCTAATATTTGGTTTATGAAACACTCGGGATATTTTGATATATCAACACAAATATCCCCTTTAGTTCACATGTGGTCACTGTCGATTGAAGAACAATTTTACTTTTTCTATCCTTTTATTTTAGTGCTCGCCTACAAAGTTGCTAAATCAAAAGGCGTTATAATCACTATAACAGTCATCTTTATAAGTTCTTTTTCTTTAAACCTACTTTTAGTCAATAACTACCCTAATTTCACTTTTTACATGCTTCCCACCAGAGCTTGGGAGCTAGGTTTAGGGGCTATCGTTTGTTTTTTACCTTCACTGCCCAGCTCTCAAACCAAACTCAACAGTTTATTTGCAGCAATAAGTGTATTGTTACTTACCTATGCCTTATTCTTTATTACTGAACATGATGTTTACCCCGGATACTTAGCTCTTATCCCAACATTTTCAACTGCGTTATTTATTTATAGCTTGAGAAATAATAATGGCATAATTCAAAGAGTATTATCACAAAAACAGCTGGTTTTTATTGGTAAAATATCCTATTCCTCATACCTTTGGCATTGGCCGATAATTGTTTTTTACCGTATATACATAAATGAAAGGCCATTTAGTAATATTGAAGTTTTCTTTTGTATTTTTGTTAGTTTATTGATTGGCTATTTATCTTGGCGCTTTATTGAAAACAGATATCGATACGCTACATTTTCCGACAATAAAACGTTAAAACTAGCGGGTTACAACATCGCTGTATCGACATTGTTAATAGCTACCATTTTGATAACGAAGGGGTTCCCAGGCAGGGTTTCAAGCAATTTATCGGCAATAAGTAATAAAGCACAAATGCGCCACCTTAATTGTAGCCAATACCTTAAACCATTTAGTGAGATTGACGAGAAGTATTGTGTTATTGGCAGTACTTGGGATACGGCTAAGAAAAAAGGAATTATATGGGGTGATAGCCACTCGACACATTGGGGACAATTACTTGATTATCAGGCAAAGCTGAATGATATATCTTTAGTTATAGCGCCGCTAAAGTGTCCTGCTTACCTAGATGAACAATATGTAAAATCTTACTACCCTAAATATCCTCAGTTTAATAAAAATTGTACATTTAGAAATCAAACAACACTAAAGTGGCTGAAAGCAAATGATGATGTAGAAATTGTAATTTTCGCAGCAGCATGGTCTAGCCAAGTTCGTCAGTTATACAATGAGACATATTTAGATAACACTGTTAATGGTGAACTCTCCGCGCGGTTTCCGAAAATAGGCGCAAAGTTAAGTCAATTAGCATTTATCCCCTTGTTAGAGCAACTATCAAATAAAAAAATGCTCATCATTGCTGATATTCCTAGACCGAACAAAAATTTAAATGAATGCGCGTTTGCCGAGAAGACACATTTACTAAGAACAAAATGTGAAGATAGTGACTATAAAATATTGCACGCTACAACAACGTTGAGTTGGCATAAACATAGTGATTCATTTATTCGAGAACTCACTAAAAATCATCAAAACCTCAATGCCATTATCCCTACTGATTTTTTATGCGATAAACACAATTGCCAAACTTACATCAATGATGAATTAATTTACCGTGATTACAATCATATACGGACCAATTTAAAAGAAAAAACGGTAAAAGAATTAGCAATAAAACTGACCATACCCGAGGCTTTTAAAGCGTTACTTGATAATTAGGGCGTGTTGATCTTTCACATTCACCTCTGCTGGCGGATATTTTTTCCTCCAACAAGGCATAAAGAGTGCTTAATAGTTATTCTTGGCAATCGCTCCTGCATTGCTCTATCTCCTGCATCCATGCAGTCGTATTTAAACTCTTTATAACGCAGGTGGAGGGAAAAATAGCCCCAGCCCTACGGGGGAAAGCCTGAAAAATCCTCACTCAGCGTTTCTCATCACTTATTTGGAACGACCAAACGATATTCTTCGTGCCTTGATTGATGATTTTTCAGTCATTACAGAGATGAATCTGAAAGATCAACAGGCCCTAATATAACCAGCAAAACTAAATTATATTTCTTTGACCTAGCCGATAAACATTAAGTGATTGACAGTGGCGAAGCAAATAGGCTATAAATATGGCATTAGATAACGTAACAAATAGTGTTCCGTTTATTTTTAAAAGAATTTAGAGACATGATGACAACAATTAAGCACATTCGAATTAACCTCCTCCTCGTATTATTAATACGCGGATAGGTTATTATTGCTTAATTAGAAGTAAAAGAATAATAAAACCCGCGCTAATAACCGCGGGTTTTTTTATGTCCGCAAAATTGATATTAGTAACTTTTTTAGATGTAATACCAATTAAATTAATGAATTGAGCAATTATAAACGATGATAAATATTTAATAGCAAGACGCTTAATTGAACAATAGCTGGCTATTGGGATTGAAAGCAACGCAGTTAATAACTATTTAGACCGCTTTATAAAGATCGATTTGTTGTTTCACTTGGTATAGTTTGTACAAACGATTAGGACGAAATAATGAATACCACTCAAGCGATAAACCAGCAGAATAGTCAAGGTAAAAAAGATCGAGTTATCATTTTTGACACCACTTTGCGCGATGGCGAACAAGCACTAAATGCCAGTTTGTCGGTACACGAAAAACTTCAAATTGCCTTATCGTTAGAACGTTTAGGTGTTGATATTATGGAGGTCGGCTTTCCGGTATCTTCTCCTGGTGATTTTGAGTCAGTTCAGCAAATAGCTAAAACCATTAAAAACTCCCGTGTTTGTGCATTAGCTCGTGCGGTTGAAGGCGATATTAAAGCTTGTGCTGATGCATTAAAAGTAGCCGACCAATTTAGAATTCATACCTTTATTTCAACCTCTGATGTTCATGTGCAGCAAAAACTAAAAAAAGAGTTTTCAGATGTACAAGCTATGGCCGTACACGCGGTTAAATATGCTCGACAATTTACCGATGATGTTGAGTTTTCTTGTGAAGATGCTGGTCGTACACCGATTGATAATTTATGTCGCATGGTTGAAGCGGCTATTGATGCTGGCGCTACCACAATAAATATTCCAGATACCGTCGGCTATACCCTACCTTTTGAATTCCAAGGTATTATTACTAATTTATTTAACCGTGTGCCTAATATTGATAAAGCCATTATTTCAGTACATTGCCATAACGATTTAGGTCTTGCTGTTGCAAACTCTATGGCCGCTGTGCAGGCCGGTGTTCGTCAAATTGAGTGTACCATTAACGGTATTGGTGAACGTGCAGGTAACTGTTCATTAGAAGAAGTTGCGATGATCATGAAAACTCGCGCTGCTTTGTTAAACGTTAATACCAACATTAATCACCAAGAAATTGCTCGCACCTCAAAATTAGTCAGTACCTTATGTAATATGCCAGTGCAATTAAACAAAGCAATTGTTGGCGGAAACGCTTTTAGTCACTCATCAGGCATCCATCAAGATGGCATGTTAAAAGCCAGTAATACGTATGAGATAATGACACCTGAAAGTGTCGGCATCGCAAAAACTAAATTAAACTTAACGTCTCGAAGTGGCCGTCATGTCATTAAACACCGTATGGCAAGTTTAGGCTACCAAGAAACTGATTATGATATAGAGCAACTTTATACTGACTTCTTAACGTTAGCTGATAAAAAAGGTCAAGTATTTGATGATGATTTAGAAGCATTAGTCTTTAAGTTGCAGCAAAAAGATTTAAAAGATTTCTACCGCATAGATCAATTAAATGTTCAATCCGGCAGTGGTGACTTTGCCACAGCAAGTATAAAGTTATTGTCTGGTGAAGACAGTCAAATTGTTTCAGCGACGGGTAATGGTCCTGTTGATTCATTATACCGTGCGATTAAACAAGCTGTTGATATTGAATTTGAAGTGAGCGATTACAAAATATCAAATAAAGGCTCAGGTGAAGACGGTCTAGGACAAGCTGATTTAGTGATCACTTGGCAAGGGCGTAACTTTCATGGTTATGGCTTAGAAACCGACGTTATAGAGGCATCGGGGCAAGCATTAATTCATGCACTTAATAGCATCCGCAGAGCGATGACTATCGCTCAATTGAAACAGAACAAGTAACACTGTGCTAGTGAGATTAATAACGACTTAGCAGTAACAAATTTAAAATTTAACAAGAAATTAAACGAGAGCTTATAAATGTCAAACATAGCAATACTAGCCGGTGATGGAATCGGACCAGAAGTCATGGTTGAGGCGAAAAAAGTATTAACCGCAATCTCAGAAAGATTTGATATTCAAATTAAAACCAAAGATTATGATGTCGGTGGTGCTGCCATTGATATCCATGGCAATGCATTACCTGCTGATACCTTAACGGGTTGTGAAAATAGCGATGCTATTTTATTTGGTAGCGTTGGAGGTCCTAAATGGGCGAACCTACCACCAACTGAGCAGCCTGAGCGTTGTGCATTATTAGGCTTGCGTGGTCATTTTGATTTGTTTTGTAATATGCGTCCTGCTACTTTACAACCTGCATTATCAACGTTATCAACACTTCGAAGCGATATATCAGAACAAGGTTTTGATGTTTTAGTGATTCGTGAGTTAACCGGCGATATCTACTTTGCTGAGCCTAAAGGCCGCAGAGGCGAAGGCGAAGAAGAAACAGGTTTTGATTCAATGTTTTACTCTCGCCGTGAAGTAAAACGTATCGCTCACCTTGCTTTTCAAGCGGCTAAAAAGCGCAATAACAAGGTTACTTCTGTTGATAAAGCAAATGTATTAGCCACTAGCCAACTTTGGCGCCAAGTGGTAGAAGAAGTTGCAGTTGAATACCCTGAGGTAACTTTAGAACATTTATATGTAGACAATGCAGCAATGCAATTGGTGCGCGATCCTAATCAATTTGATGTCTTACTTTGCCCTAACCTTTTTGGTGATATTTTATCCGACATTTGCGCAATGATCACCGGCTCAATGGGTTTATTACCTTCTGCCAGCTTAAATCAAGCAGGGTTTGGTATGTACGAGCCAGCAGGAGGCAGTGCGCCAGATATTGCAGGACAAGGCATTGCCAACCCTATTGCGCAAATATTATCAGCCGCTTTAATGTTACGTTATAGCTTAAATGAAGATAAAGCAGCTCAAGCGATTGAGGATGCGGTATCGAATGCATTAGATAACGGCGTATTAACAGCCGATCTGTTACCTAGTGATAAACGAAGTAATGCAAAAACCACTAGCGAAGTGGGTGATTATATTTGTCAACAAATTAGTAAGGAGTACGTATAATGTCAAAGTCTTCTAATGCAACTAGCAACGCGGCAGCCACTACGTTATATGAAAAATTATGGCAATCCCATTTAGTTGAAGACAAAGAAGGTGAAACCCCCTTACTTTATGTTGATCGTCATTTGATTCACGAAGTAACTTCTCCTCAAGCTTTTGCTAACTTAAAGTTTCATAACCGTCCTGTTCGCCATCCAGAGCGTACTATTGCAACAATGGATCATAATATTTCAACTCGATCTATAAAAATTGATGCCGCAGGAGAAGGTGCTGCTAACCAGCTGCGGACCTTAGAAAAAAACTGTAAAGAGTTTGGTATTGAAATATTCGGCATGGGCCATAAAAATCAAGGTATCGTGCATGTTATCGGCCCTGAGTTAGGTTTAACATTACCTGGTACTATCATTGTTTGTGGTGATTCACATACTGCTACTCACGGTGCATTTGGTGCCTTAGCCTTTGGTATTGGTACCTCTGAAGTTGAACATGTTTTTGCGACACAAACCCTTCGTCAAACCAAAGCCAAAACCATGAAAATTGAAGTTAAAGGCTCTGTTGGTCTAGGAATAAGTGCTAAAGACATTATTTTAGCCATTATTGGTAAAACAGGCAGTGCCGGTGCTACCGGTTATGTCGTTGAATACTGTGGTGAAGCCATTGAAACGCTTACGATGGAACAACGCATGACCGTTTGTAACATGAGCATTGAATTTGGCGCAAAAGCTGGTTTAATTGCCCCTGACGCTACCACTATCGCTTATGTTGAAGGTAAAGAATATGCACCTAAAGGCGATGTTTGGCAACAAGCCGTAACTGACTGGAACAAATTAAAAACCGATGACGGAGCCGTTTTTGATACGGTACTCACTATAGAAGCAAAAGACATCAAAGCACAAATTACTTGGGGCACAACACCTGGGCAAGTAATCTCTGTTGACACAGTTGTGCCATCACCTGATGATTTTAGTGATGCGGTTGAGAAAGACTCATGTATTAAAGCGTTAGCTTATATGGGGCTTACAGCAGGTATGAAAATTACCGACATTGAAATAAATAAAGTATTTATTGGCTCTTGTACCAACTCTCGTATTGAAGACTTACGCGCAGCCGCTGGTGTAGTGAAAAAATATAAAGGCCAAAAAGTTTCTGCTACCGTTGATGCCATTATTGTTCCGGGCTCTTACCGGGTAAAAGAACAAGCAGAAGCTGAAGGTTTATCACAAATTTTTATTGATGCTGGTTTTGAATGGCGCCTACCGGGCTGTTCCATGTGTTTAGGCATGAATGACGATGTACTTAAGGAAGGCGATAGATGTGCCTCAACAAGTAACCGTAACTTTGAGGGTCGTCAGGGTCGAGGTTCTCGCACCCACTTAGTTAGCCCTGAAATGGCAGTTGCAGCAGCAATTGAAGGTCATTTTGTCGATATTAACGCCCACTCATCTCAACGAAACCAAAGCGCATAGGAGAATAACATGGAAAAATTTACCCAACATACAGGTTTAGTTGCTCCTTTAGATGCAGCGAATGTTGATACCGACCAAATCATTCCAAAGCAGTTTTTACAAAAAACTGAACGAGTAGGTTTTGGCCAACATTTGTTTCACGACTGGCGTTATTTAGACGCTGCTGGTACCAAAAGTAACCCTGAGTTTATTTTAAATGCTCCGCAATATAAAGGCGCAAGTCTATTATTAACTCGTGAAAACTTTGGCTGTGGTTCAAGTCGAGAGCATGCACCTTGGGCACTTGAAGAATATGGTTTTAAAGCGGTTATTGCCTCAAGTTTTGCTGATATTTTTTATGGTAATTGCATCAATATTGGTTTGGTTCCGGTTAAGTTATCTGAAACTGAAATTGAAGCCTTATTCGTAAAGACGCAAAATGACGATATCACCATCACTATTGATTTAATTAACAATAAAGTCATTGCTGGTGAGTCCAGTTATGATTTCAGCCTAGACACCTTTCATCAATATTGTTTAGAGCAAGGCATTGATAGTGTCGGTTGGACGTTAGATAAACTCGACACCATTAAAGCATTTGAATCAAAAATGCCTACATGGATGTAGGGGGCGTGAGCAGGACGCGGAAGCTTTGACTACATGGATGTAGGTAATACCAGACGGATTAACTTATTGGCCAAAATTCAATGAGGATAAACATTTAAGTTAAAATCTAGCACTAACGTTAAACTGTAGTGCTAGATTTTTTGATATAGCAATAAACTTTATCCCCATACGCTTACTACCAACTAGATAGTGCTGGTAAACTAAAGCGCTCACCTTGATAATTTAACTCCACCTTCTGTGGCAGTATTTTATCTAAAAACAAGCCCTCCGAAATTTTATCACCTTCATACCTATCTCTGCCGTTAACTCGTACCCATCCTTCACCATCACTGGCGTAGATGTGCTGATCAAACTCTAATTTTGGTACACCTTCTTGTACCCAAGTTGGCATTTTACTCAGTGTTGGAATGGTTTGAGTCAATTGTTTACCCTCTGATGATTGATAATCAACCGTTTTCTCATTTGCAGTTTCATCGATAGCCGATTGAAAACGAGCCAAAAGCTCATCAGAAACGCCATCCACGGCGTTAACTCTGAAGCTTGAATCTTCAGAGTTGACTTTGATTGTTACCTTTATTTCACTTTGGGGTGCATCATCAGAGGCTAATTGCTTAACTGGTTCTGGTTCTGGTTTTTCTAGCTTTTGTTCAACTAGTTTCGATAATATTTCCACATCTTTTTCATTAGGGCTTAAACCAGAAAGATCGGAAGAGCTATTCTGTTCAAGTGCTTGCATTATTGCCTTGTTTTTATCTGTGAGTTGAGCGTCGGCAATCTTAGATTGCTCAGTCACAACAATGGCGTTATTTTCTAATGAGACAGAAGTGCTCTCTGGTGGTAAGTGATATTCCCCCCCCCACCAAATGCCGGCAAATAAAACTACCGCAAAACTAATAGATAATATGCCTATCTTAATTGAAGGCTTTTGCCACCAAAATTCAGACTGATACTCGTCACCTAATGCTTCAAGTGAAGCTTTCATAACACACTTTTTATTTACCACTGCATCATTATTATTATATGCATTCATTAAAGACCGATCACAGAGTAAATTGATCAATCGAGGGATGCCCTGCGATAATTTATGGATCGTTTTTACCGCACGGTTATTAAATATCGGACGATGACAGTCAACAACTGACAAGCGATGTTTAATATAATTTGCCACTTCGATGCTAGTTAACGGCAACAAATGGTATCTAGCCGTTATTCGCTGAGCCAACTGTCGTAAATCTCTTCGTTTTAACAGTTGTTGCAACTCCGGCTGGCCTATTAAAATAACTTGTAATAATTTTTTTGTATTGGTTTCTAAATTTGTTAACAAACGAAGCTGTTCAAGAACTTCCGGTTGTAGGTGTTGGGCTTCATCAATAATTAATAAGGTATTAATATCATTTTTGTGATTGGCTAATAGTTTTTCTTGAATTTTATCTGTCAGTGTTTTTAACGTGGCGCCGGATTTACGGTATTTCACCTTCAGCTCATCACAAATCGTCGCTAGCAATTCTTGGCTAGACAGTGTTGGATTTAAAATAAATGCACTTTGAATATTTTCTGGTAGTTGCTCCATTAAACATCGGCTAAGAGTTGTTTTCCCCGTACCAACTTCACCCGTTAGCAAAACAAAGCCACCCGTGTCACCTAAACCATAAGTTAAATGCGATAACGCCTCTCGGTGGCGATCACTCATATATAAAAAACGTGGATTAGGCGCAATTGAAAAAGGCACCTCACTTAAAGCAAAAAAAGCTGTATACATAAGAATAATCGATGAGTAAGTAAGTGAATAAGTAAATGACTGAAAATAACCTATTGAAATTACCTATTTGTTGCTTGGATGTCAAAGAGCTTACCTAAATATTATGATAAACTTTAGCAATAACTCCATTAGTCGTTGAGCTCCTTTGCCCAAACCCAGTAGTAATCAAGATAGTCATTCAATACTTAATCGCTTTTTAGTCGGCGGAGCTGTTCGCGATCAGTTACTCAATCGAGAAGTTAAAGACCATGACTATTTAGTGGTTGGTGCGACCGTTGAACAAATGTTGTCCTTAGGTTATACACAAGTAGGCAAAGACTTTCCGGTATTTCTTCACCCGCAAACAAAAGAAGAATATGCCTTAGCAAGAACTGAGCGCAAACAGGGTCAAGGTTATACAGGGTTTGTTTGTTATGCTGAGCCTGATGTTACTATTGAAGAAGACTTATTACGCAGAGACCTTACGGTCAATGCGATGGCAAAGACTAATGACGGTACGATTATCGATCCTTTCAATGGACAAAAAGATCTTGAGGATCGTATTTTACGTCATGTTAGTGAAGCTTTTGTTGAAGACCCGTTACGAGTATTGAGAGTTGCTCGCTTCGCTGCTCGATACCATAGCTATGGCTTTACCATTGCAGATGAAACCCTAGCACTAATGACGAAAATTAGTTTAAGTGGCGAACTTACATCTTTAAGCGCAGAAAGAGTATGGCAAGAAATGCAATTAAGTTTATCTGAAGATAATCCAGAAGTTTTTTTTGAAACACTACGAAGTTGCCAAGCTCTTAACATCATATGGCCAGAATTAGACCAGCTATGGGGGGTACCAAACCCTGCATTATGGCATCCAGAAATTTGTAGTGGAGTCCATACCATGATGGTTCTAAAACAATCGGTATTATTAACTAATAACATAGAAAAATTAGCCGTACCAAAAACGGCTATTCGATTTGCAGCACTATGTCATGACTTAGGAAAAGGTCTCACTCAATCAGACAAATGGCCAAGTCATCATGGTCATGAAAAAGCCGGCTTGCCGTTAGTTGAAAAAATAGCGGCTGAGCTGAAAATCCCCAACCAATATAAACAACTTGCCCTTAAAGTTTGTGAACATCACCTACATTGTCACAAAGCCTTTCAATTAAAGTCCAGCACGCTATTAAAAATATTTAATCAGCTTGATGTTTGGCGAAAGCCTGAAGAATTTGACGGTTTTATTATTGCTTGTAAAGCGGACTTTCTTGGCCGTTTAGGGTTTGAAAACCGTCCTTACCCACAGGAGCTATATTTAAAAGACGCCATGACGGCAGCCAGAAAAGTGAGTGCAAAAGTATTTGTTGAGCAGGGTTTAAAGGGGATTGAAATTAAAGAGGCGATGACAAAATCTCGGCTCAATGCGATAAAAGAGGTAAAAATCCGGTATGAATTAACACTTTAGTTTTATGCTCAATTTCAAATTACCAATAAAAAACCAGCAGAAGCTGGTTTTTTAATACTTGAATTAATGCCTTGATAAATCAGTTAATTGGAAAGTAAGCACAATGATACTTCATCGGCTACTTTCAACTCCAATAACTAACTGTTAGACAAGTCATTCAGCTCTTTACCATTAAAAGTTATAAGTCGCTTTTACGTAGTAGAAACCACCACTGTAATCAAATGGTCCACTTTCGTAGTAAACACCACTTACCACGCCGTAAGCACCACCATCTTTTTGTAACTCTTGTGCTTTGTTATCAAGAATGTTGTTAGCACCTGCTGATACTACCCAGCTATCATTAACAAAATAGCTAACTTCAGCATCTAAAGTATACGATGAGCCAACAGTTTCTGACCAGCCGTAAGAGCTATTAACATCAGGCTCGTCGGCATGAGTTGCAAACCACTCACCAAAGTAATTAGCACGAACAAACATGCTGACACTGTCCCAGCTTTGCGCCATGGTTAACGTACCACGATGTTCAGGAATACCTTCCTCTAAACGACGAATTTTAAAATCAGAGGTAAATTCACCAGCATCAGAAACTTCAGTCGAATTATAGTTATAAGCAAGACTAAACTTAGTATCACCATTCATTAATTCCATGCCGTAGTTCATCACGACATCAAGACCTGTAGTTTTGGTATCAAAATCGTTAGCAAAGAAAGTTACTGTGCCGCCCAATAATAATTCTGGACTTGGGTACTTACCTTGTAGCGCATCAACATCTGCTTGAGTGATCTCTATTTTATCTGTTTGAGCTACGCGGTCAGTCACTTCAATACTATAGGCATCAACCGTCATAAAGAAGTCTCCGCTTTGATATACCATACCAAGTGCAAAACTTTGTGATTCTTCTGGCTCAAGCTCAACACCACCTAACTGTGCAGATACAGGGTGTGTTGGCGGATAAGTTGCCGATTGAATTAATTCGCCACTAACAAGTGATGTTTGTGTATTAACTACATTGGCTTGACCAACCGTTGGCGCACGGAAGCCTGTTGAATGAGATGCCCGTAGCGCAAGATCATCAGTTAATTGATAGTGTGCGGTTAATTTATAGTTAGTGGTATTACCAAAAGAAGAGAAATCTTCGTAGCGAACCGCGGCACCTAATAAGAAGTCTTCAGTAATGTAGGCTTCAACATCAACGTAAGCAGCAATACTTTGACGAGAACTTATACCTTGAGCTTCAGGCGAGAAACCAGCAAAACCATGAGAGCCCACACTAAACCCTTGATCGGCTAAAGGACCTTGTTCCCACGAGGCTTGTTCTCCCGAGATTATTTCAAAGCTCTCTTGACGCCATTCAAACCCTGTTGCAAAGTTCATCTCATCGTCTAAGCCGATATCAAGACCTTTAACTAGATCCGCATTAAATGATTTTTCTAACTGAATATAAGAACCAGCTTCAAATGCGCTATTCGGTTGACTAATATTTAATGAGCCCATCGAAGGGTTGACTGTATTCACTAGGGTATAAGTTGATTTGTTTCGACCTACTGAACCACTGATGTCAAAATAAGCTTCATCTAAGAATCCACCTTTAATTTCGCCTTTAGTGCCCATAGTCAAAGACGCATCATTGATAACACCGGTAAATTGTGGCGTATAACCACCTGGCTTTAATTCATTAAACGCCCAACAATTTTCGCTGGCCGCTACTTGAGCATATTCTGGAGTATTAAGAATATTATCGATACTTTCGCCAGTAACATTGTTGACCAAAGTAACATCGGTTGGACAGTCGCTCATTCCTGCTCCGGCCATATCACCCACTAACCAAACTTTACGAGTAGGATCAAATTCACCATCGCCATCACTATCCCAGTCATAATCATAAACATCTTTACTAAATACACCGCCACGATTTTGCGGGTTACGATAGTAGTAACCACCAGTCGCTGTACGATCAGAGTAGTTACCCCACATATAAAATTCTTTATCATTACCTAAATCAAGACCAACATTACCAAAAACAGTAATATCATCTTCTATTTCAGGGTTACCCCAAACCATGGCAGGATTATTGATATGTTGGTTACCTGCGTCTTCCAATGCTTGAGCATCTGGGCGCTGAACGCTTCGACTAGTTGCATCGGCAGTTTTATATTGAAAACTTAAGTTAACAAAACCATCATCGGTAAACGGCATACCAATATTACCATCAACGACCAATAAGCCACCGTCACCTTCATAATATTCGCCTGCTTTTACCGAAACTGAGCCACCGTCAGCACTGTCTTTTAATACAAAGTTCAGTACACCAGCAATGGCATCTGAACCGTATTGCGCAGCAGCACCATCACGAAGCACTTCGACTTGTTTAATAGCAACACTAGGGATCACTGAAATATCAGGCCCTTGAGCACCATCATTTACACCACCACCTTGAAAGGCAATAACCGAAGCTCTGTGACGTCGTTTGCCGTTAAGTAAAACTAAGGTGCTATCTGACGATAAACCACGTAAGTTAACCGGACGAATAAAAGAGGCAGCATCAGATATTGGTTGTTGGCGAACATTTAAAGAAGGTATTGCGCCTTGAAGCATATCAAGCATATCACTTGAGGCATTTTTACCCAATTCATCACCACCAACAATGTCAATAGGTACCGGCGAGTCAGCAACAGATCTAGGTGCCGACCTTGTACCAACAACAGCAATTCGTTCGATGCTTTTTTCTTTTTCTGCTCTGGCATCATCTTCAGCAGCATATGCAGAAACAGTTCCTAACGCCATGCTTACAGCAAGCGCTAATGTTCCCGTACGGAATGTATTAGACATGTTATTTCCTTCCCAAATTTTTTGACTAGTTTTTATAGTTATATATTATTTTTATTCAATTTCTCATTTATAGCTTAGCTGGTTTATTTCAGAGTGCGAAAAATAGCTAAGCAATTATTTATAAAACAGCTAATTACTCTTTACAAGAGGTGAATAAATGAATTTTTACAGAAATTTACATTTAGTTGGTAAATTGTCATTAACTACGAAAGCTTGATGACTAATATTTAATCTATACAAGATGGACTAAGCCTATAAATGCTATAGGCTTTAGCTGATAATTAAAAAAAGTAAAGTGCGAATACATTCGTAATAATAAATTGAATTTGTAAAAAAATGTAAAATTAAAAAAGTTCAAAAAAAAATATGTTTTTTTATTTTAGTTTGATTTAAATCATATAAAACATAAAAATAAACCTAATTTTTACAGTTTGGTTACATGGTATACAGTATAATAACCTTTGTTCGATGGAAAACTAGCTAAAGTCAATGCTGAACACTATCAAACACCCCAAACAAAACCCTATATTAATTCAATAATACTAAGTAATTATTCACTATTGAGCGCATAAAACCAGACAGCTTATTTAGCTCTCCTTTCATTTTTCCATATACTCGCCATTAGGAATGTACTTTTATTTACATAGAAAAAACATAAAAGAAGCCAACGCCCATGGTGAACGGCTTTTAAATTTAGTGAAGAAAATGATAAGAACAAGCTTGAACTGGATATAGTGATTAATACAAATTACCGCTAAGTTATTTTGTATTAACAAGCTCAGCCAGCTGCTGAGCAATACTTCTTAATGATAAATTCTCAATACGCTGATTTGCACCACTGAGGCATACTACAATTTCAACGACCGGTAATGTTGGTAATTTATCGTTATGAGCAATAGCCAATAAATCATTAGGCACAGTATTTTTAGCTAGTACTGTTAAAGCCACACCACTGCGCGCTAATTCAATTAACACACTACTATTACTGGTTTGACAAACTAAGTCATAGGGTATTTCTCTTTTTTCTAGCCCATCGATAACGGTACTGTTAAATTTGCAACTAGGATCAAATAAAGCCAGTGGTATCGGCCTTGTATTTAACAGTTGCTCATTAGAGCAAACCCAAACACCATGGTCTTGATAAATCAGCTCGCCTTCATTGGTATTGGGAATACGAGTAAGTATGGCGACATCAAGCTCGCCTTTATCCATTTTCTGTCTAAGTTCGGCTGAACTTGCACTGACCACACTTGTGCTAACGCCAGGCAAGCTTTTTCTAAAAATATTAATGAGCACAGGTACTAAATGACGAACATAATCATCTGGACAACCAATGCGGATAACATTTAGTCTACTGCCACCTTTAAGGGTATTCATAGCTTCATCATGTAAATTTAATAAGCGACGGGCGTATGGAATTAATGCTTTGCCATTGGCCGTTAGCGATAACTCTTTTGGACTTCGATAAAATAAAGCGTGATCGAGTTGTCCCTCTAATCGCTTCATTTGCATACTAATAGCAGATTGACTACGATAAATTTGACCTGCTGCACGAGTGAAACTGCCATTATCAACAACAGCAATAAAGGTCCTTAATAAATCAAAGTCCATTTTCTTCTGTTTTGTTGTCATTAATTCCACCTACTTTACGTTATAGCGATTAACTGTAATTTATCAGCTTAGTTTATTAGATAACATCAATTTTATTGATAATAAACATCATCTTTATTGGTTTGCCGAAATCATTCAAATTAACTAATGTGATACCAAGTCCATTAAGTTAGTTCCCACTCAGAGCTTGCCAGCGGTTTGAGAATAAATAGAATTTTTTTGCATATAGTCACTCTCGGCTTGGGCATCCTGCGTCGCTCTATCTTCTGCATCCATGCAGTCGTATATGAAAGAAATTCTGTGTGGTTATCACATCGCTGGAAAGCTCCCAAAGGGCGAGTTTAAAAGGCTTACTGACTTCGTTATTGATTTTGACAAGGTTCCTACATGGATGTAGGACATTAGAGTAATGCAGGAGCAATTACCGAGAACAACCATTCTCGGCTTTATTTCCTAAGTCGCTCTAACTACACCATCCATGGTGTCGTCTTCAATCAATGCCTTGCCTCTAAGCCTTTTAACTCTCGCTGAGTGGGAAGAAATTTATTGGAATTGGTATAACGCCATTAATTTAATAAAAGGACAACAAATGAAACTTATTATCGGTAATAAAAACTACTCATCATGGTCGTTAAGGGCTTGGTTATTATTACGTTATTTTGATGTTGATTTTGATGAGCAAAGAATTACCTTATTCACGCCTGATATGCATAAGCAAATGGAAGGGTTTTGCCCAAACTTCAAAGTGCCGGCATTAATAGATGATCACATTCAGGTTTGGGACTCTTTGGCCATCTGTGAATATATAAATGAACACTATCTTAAAGGTGAAGCCTGGCCTGATGATATAAAACAAAAAGCGACTGCGCGCTCTATTGTTGCCGAGATGCATTCTGGTTTTACTCATTTACGTAACCGCTTGCCGATGAATTGTCGTCGGAAACCATCATCAGTACAACTATCAGATGATGTTAAAAACGATATCACGCGTATTATAACTATTTGGCAGCAATGCCTTAATAATGAAACAAGGCAGGAAGGCTTTTTGTTTGGTAAATTTTCTATCGCTGATGCCATGTATATTCCGGTAGTGTCTCGCTTTACCACTTATGAAATTGACGTTCCTATAGAAGTACAGTCTTATATGACAATGATGCTGAATTTACCCGCCTTTAAAGAATGGCAACAGGCCGGAATCGCTGAGAGTGAAATTGTTGTTGAAGACGAGATAGAAGTTTAATTAAAAAAGCTTATATTTCAATTAAGGTCTTTAAAAGTGGCATTCACTGCTGTAGTAACTAAGTTTTCTCAACTATAGTTTATTGTGGGTGTATTGATTTAAGGCATTTATTATGAAATTTATTCAACTCATAAAGTCGACTTCTTTAATTATCATATCAGCACTTTCAACGACGGCGTTGGCAGATAATTCTTGGTCGACGTATCACTGGGCAACAACAACGACAATAGTCAATTTACCTGTTATTGACAGTGTAACTTCTGATTGGCAGGGCTCTTTTGATAATTCAATTGCACAATGGGATAAATCTGCCAATATTTCAAATATTGTTGAATCAACGGATGATAGGTCCCGTATTCGAAAACGCTGCAGCGCTAAAACTGGGAAAATGAAGGTGTGCAACGCAAGCTATGGCTACAATGGTTGGGCTGGACTTGCCTCTATCAATATAGACTCTAATGGTCATATTGTAAAAGGTGTAGCTAAAATGAATGATAGTTATATGGCAGGAGACACTGATGATTATCGCAATCACGTTATGTGTCAAGAAATGGGCCATATCTATGGCTTAGGACACACAAGTGAAGACGGCTCTAGTCAAGAAACTTGTATGGATTACTCCGACGATTTAGCTAGCCAATGGCCAAACGATCATGATTATCAGTTGTTGAGCGCTATTTATAATCATGTTGACGATTATGACAGTGCTATTGCTAACAGTGAGAGTAATAGCGATGGTGATGCAACACCTTGCCGTGGCGGCCCTAAAAAATGCGGTAGTAACTCAAACGCTTCTTTAGGTATTAAGGTTTTTCAACGGGGGCGTGCACAAATCTGGGTATCTCATGGCGAAAACGGCTCTACTTGGATTCACCATATTACTTTAGCCAAAGGATATAATGACATCGTTCATGATGACAGCCATTAACCATTTTCTGTTAATGCTCTAAAAGCTATTCATTTGAATAGCTTTTTTATAACCAACATCCATCTCATATCAACAAATATAACTAACCTCTTCCCGGTAAAATAACCGGCTAAAATACAACCATAAGTCATCAACAAGATCAGTTAACAGTAATGACTAAACAGCAAACTTTACTTTCCATTTTTCAAACAAGTAATTTAATAAACTAACAGCCTCAAACTATGCAGTTTACTATTTTTAAGATACCTTGCTAACGCACCTCATCTAATACTAAAAATAGTTAGGAAATTTTATGAAACAAGCTTCTAGGTTATTACTGGTAACCTCACTCTTTATATCGACATTAACTTCTGTCACTTATGCTACCTCAAGCATTGCGGCGACTGAAAAATACCAAAAGCAAAATCAACAAATTGAAAAAGCCATAACTAAGGCAATGAAAAAATTTCAAGTGCCCGGTGTTGCGGTGGCGATTGTAAAGAATGATCAAGTCGTTTTTAGTAAAGGTTTTGGTATTGTTGAGTCAGGTAAAAAAGCAAAAGTAAATGCAGACACCCTTTTCGGCATTGCTTCAAATACTAAGGCTATGACCACAGCGCTTATTGCTGGTTTAGTTGATGAAGGTAAATTAACTTGGCAGACGAAAGTTATCGATATCATTCCTGAATTTCAAATGCCTGATGCTTATGTCACTCGTGAGTTTACTATTATCGATTTATTGTCACACAATAGTGGCTTAGGTCTAGGTGCTGGCGATTTAACCATTTGGCCAGAAACAACACTCACCACAAAAGATGTTATTAAAGCATTAAAACACCTACCTCAAACCTCCAGTTTTAGAAGTGAATTTGCTTACGATAACTTGATGTACGTTATTGCAGGAGAAGTGATCGCTAGAATTACCGGTAAATCTTGGCAAGAAAACATAGAACAGCGTATTTTTAAAAAGTTGGCGATGAAAAATACTAAGTCTGCCTTTTCCAAAATAGAAAAAAACAATAAAAATGTTGCCCGTGCCCATGTGCCTTTAGAAGGCCAATTACATGTTGTAGGTGGTAACTTTCTAGAGAAATTCTCCTCAGCTGGCTCTGTTGCTTCAAGTGTTAACGATATGTCGTTATGGTTAAAAGCTCAGTTAAAACAGGGTGTTTATCTTGAAGCGACTGAGAATGAGAAAAACAGTGAGCAACGCCTCTTTAGCGCAAGACAAAGCAGAGCTATGTGGCAAGCACGTACCTTATTATCAGTATCAGAAGCGGCTCAGCGTAATGATAAAACTCATTTTTATGCCTATGGCTTAGGTTGGTTTTTGAATGACTACCATGGTGTTAAACTTATCCATCACAGCGGTGGCATTTTAGGTATGGTGTCAAAAGTAGTCATAGTGCCAGAAGAAAATTTGGCTATGGTTATTTTAACCAACCAGCAATCAGGTTCCGCTTTTAACGCTATTTATCGCCAAATATTAAATGAATATATGGACTTACCTGAAAAAGATTGGACTGATTATTATTATGAGAAACAACAAAAGCGTTTAGCAAAAGAGAAAAAACGTTTAGCTGATGCTTCAGCAAGTATTGCTAAAGATTCTAAGCCATCACTGCCATTAGCTAGTTATGGACAAACCTATGTCGATAATTGGTATGGTGAAATTCACATAACTGAAGCTAAAAACAAATTGACCATGCAATTCAGTAATACACCAGAACTGAAAGGCACATTAGAGCATTATCAATACAATACCTTTATTGTTCGCTGGCATGACAGAACCTTAGAAGCCGATGCGTTTGTAAACTTCAACTTAAACCCCGATGGCAGCATTAACTATGTCACTATGAAAGCAGTGTCCAAGCTAACTGACTTTAGTTTTGATTTTCATGATCTTAAGTTAATCCCTAAACAATAGTTCATTAATAATGTGAATAACTAATACTTAAAAAACTCAACCATCGGTATTGAGCTTTTTAAGTTGTTTACATAAATATCTACTAAATTATTAGTCTTGGATGAAATGTTTTGTCAAAAAACACCAAATGATGGCAGTGCTTTAAAACGAGTAGCTTTTATTGTTGATTGATGATTGATGATTTCCATTTTCCAATTCAACATCAACGTTCCCCTTTTCCACCTTTTCTCTTTGAATAATAGCTAGAATATTCATTTTATCCTTAATGCATAGAAACTAGACAAATAGCTCAACAATGTTTATTGTTGAACTAATAAGGCTTTCGTATTTAAAGAATGACAATTGAAACTCATACATGGACGATAATAAATTATGATAAAAAACTTTCTAGCTTTTATATTACTCTCATCTCTTTTCGGTTGTACTAACTTAAATAGTGATAAATTATCAAAAACTGAAAATCTTCAGCTGCCTGCTCTACAAATAAACCACAGCCTATTCTCAAAAGACAACTTAGAGTTGCTTCCTGCTGAAGCATTATTTGAATTATCAAAAAACCAGCAAGATGAATTTTTAAGGTATTATCATCAACAACTCGAGCAAGATATTAAACCTCATCAGGCATTAGCAAATTTTCTCGAGACTCGATTAGCAAACTTCACTTATTATGGCGAAACCTTTATTGCAGAAAAATCTATGCGGTTAAATAGAGGGAATTGCATGAGCTTGGCGATATTAACTGCTGCATTGGCCAAAACAGTCGCCATTGAAATATCATATAGAGAAGTTAAAACATTGCCGGTCTTTGAAAAATACGACAATGTTATTTTATCTTCTTCTCATGTACAGGCGGTTGTTTATGATCCAACTTTTGTGCCTGAAAAAAACTTTTTCTATTTCAACAAACCCGCAATCGTTATTGATTACTTTCCGGTCAACTCAAATTGGACGAATAAAACAGTAATGAAGAAGACATTACTGTCTATGTATTATAGCAATATTTCAGCTCAGTTTATCGTCGAAGGCAATCTAAATGCTGCATTTGCCAATGCCGAACTAGCCTATCAATATGATGATACTTCGTCGAACATAACCAATTTACTTGCAGTTTTACACCGTAGAAAAGGTGATTTGGCAACGGCTGAAAAGTTTTATCTGAGAACAATCAAACAAGATAAAAATAACCTCAATGCATTACAAAATTATGCTATTTTACTTAATAGCCAACAACGCTATGAGCAGCTAGAGTTGATAGAGCATAAAATTGACAATTTATACGATCCAAACCCTTATGTCTGGCTTGAACAAGCCTATATAGCAAAAAGTGAACATAAACTCAAAAAAGCAAAAGAGTACTTTGAAAAAGTTATAACAATGGCTCCCTATGTACACCAAGCATATCTAGGTTTAGCTCAAACCTATTACTTGTCTGGCAAAAAAAACAAAGCAATAAAAACGCTCGAAAGTGCTATAGAGTGGACATATAAAGAAGATGAACGCCAACGTTATAAAAGTAAACTTTATAGTTTAACTATGATCTGACTATGATTTAACTGAACAATATGATGAAAGCACAACAATAATCAAAAATTAGGAAACCTATGGATTTATTTCAAGGCTTATTAATAATTACTACCGTCCATTTACTCGCAGCCGCCTCCCCTGGCCCTGATTTTGTACTGGTATCTCAGCAAACATTAACCCATGGAAAAAAAGCAGGTTTAATGTGTAGTATTGGTATAGCCCTTGGTTTATCTATCCATATCACCTACTCTGCTTTTGGTTTAGCGGCTGTTATTGCCAACTCTGAAACCGCTTTATGGGTTATTAAAATTTTGGGCGGCGGTTATCTATTTTACCTAGGCTATAAAGGGCTTCGCGCTAAACCTTCACTCAATGATAACACCTCAGCAGAAGTTGAAATTAAAAAGTACTCGGCAAAAAAAAGTATTGCCGTAGGTTTTATTTGTAACGCCTTAAACCCAAAAGCACCAATTTACTTTGTTGCACTATTTACTGTGGTGCTGTCGCCTAATATGCCTCTTTATCAAATCGCTATTTACGGGCTTTGGATGATGATCATTCAACTGGCTTGGTTTTCAACGGTAGTTTTTTTACTTTCTCGCCCAGCCGTGAATGCAAAATTTAAATTAATGGGTTATTGGATTGATCGAATTTTTGGTGGATTAATGATAGCTTTAGGGCTTAAAGTGATTTTAACTAAAATCTAATGGAAATATAACATAATGAAAACTATTGGTTTATTAGGAGGGATGAGCTGGGAGAGTACACTCGGCTATTATCAGACAATTAACCAATTAGTAAAAGAATCATTAGGCGGTTTGCATTCAGCAAAAATTATTCTTAATAGTATCGATTTTGCTGAAATTGAAAAACTACAACAGCAAGAAAATTGGCAGGCGACCGCAGAAATATTATCAAGAGCAGCAAAAAACATTGAATTGGCCGGTGCTGATTTTCTGCTTATCTGCACGAATACTATGCACAAGGTGGCTCCAGAAATAGCTCAAGCAATCAATATTCCTATAATTCATATAGCCGATGCAACTGCCGAGCACATCATTAAACAAGGATTTACCAAAGTTGCTCTTTTAGGAACAGCCTATACAATGCAGCAAGATTTTTATAAAGGCAGACTAATTAATAATTATGGTCTGTCTGTTATGACTCCCGATGAAAATGATCAAAAAGTTGTTCACCAAGTTATCTACAATGAACTTTGTTTAGGTCGTATTTGCCAACAATCAAAAAATAATTTTCTCAAGATCATAAACAAACTATCTGAACAAGGTGCTCAAGCCATCATCTTAGGCTGTACTGAAATAGGACTGTTGATTAAGCAGCAAGATACTGAGGTTCCACTATTTGATACAAGCTATATTCATGCAAAAAAAGCAGTCGAGCTTGCCATATTCCCACCAATGAAATAAAAAAGATTGACATAAACTCTCCTAGGTATATAATTCGCTCGCTTGAAAGTAAGTTTTAATATTTATGTACACAATATCGAAGTTTTAATTGTACCTCGTCCTGTTTTATAAGTAATTAGTAACCCTTTTAGCTCAACAGCTTACTTGACTTTATTTAAAGTTAGGAGGCTTATATTACTCAAATAAATTAATAGGATATATTATGTCTACAACTACTGGTACAGTAAAATGGTTTAACGAAGCTAAAGGTTTTGGTTTCATCGAGCAACAAAACGGTCCTGACGTTTTTGCTCACTTCAACGCTATCGTTGGTGACGGTTTTAAAACTCTTGCTGAAGGTCAAAAAGTTGAATTCACAGTAACTGAAGGCCAAAAAGGTCCTCAAGCTGAAAACATCGTTGCTCTTTAATTAATGATGTGAATTTCTTATTACTAATTAACTCTTAGAGTTTAGTGATAAAATAAAAGGCTATACCGAAAGGTTAGCCTTTTTTATTGCCTAAAATTTATTTCATTGGATTATCATGGAAAACCCACAAACGTTATTGGTTGTTAACAACTTAAAGCTGTCAAAAACATTTTACCTCAATGTGTTTTAGAGGGGCATGAAGACTGTATCAAGCTTGCCAGCGGACAACATGAAATTATATTATTTCAAGGCAACATGACAGGTGTTAACTATGAGCATGGTTATCACTCAAATTCTACGTTGTTGTTTACGGTAAAAAATTTAGACAGCAAAATTAAGCAATTTAAAGCCCATGGTGTTGAGTTTATTCACAAAACCCCAAACATGAATCGTTGGGGGCGTTATGCTGCTTTTAGAGATCCTTCTAATATAGTGCATGAACTCTTTGAATTGCACACTCAACAAAAAGACTAAGCTTTTAACTGCCATGCCGTTAGTTGACAATGGCTAACTTGAAAGTTACGCTGATTTTCTCTTAATACTCTGGTTAGGTCTTGCTGTCCAATCAAGTTAAAATACTCTGATAAAAATGGTGATAAGCCATCAATGCCACAAACATTTTCACCATTGACCTTTATGCCTGTTAGCCATTCAGATTTTTCAGTAATTTTTTCACTAAATTGATAATTAGAAACAATAATTAATAAGCCATCAGCTTTTAGTCGTTGCTGAACGGTTTTTAAAAACAACGTGGGGTGATAGGTACTTTCTAAAACATGTTGAGCAACAATAACGTTATACTTTTTATAAATATTTTTAAGGTTACTGGCATCTCCCTGATAAAAATCAACCTTATTTGATGACTCATTAAGTGCTAGCGACGTTAACTCTACCTCCTTAAAGTCAACAATTTCGCCTTCTTGTTCAAGTACATACTTTACACGATTATTTTTTTGTAATTGAACGCCGTGTTGAATAATACCAGCAGAAAAATCAATACCGTCCACCTGTTCAAAATATTTAGCAAGCTCAAATGAGCAACGGCCTACACTACAGCCCAGATCTAACAATTTATCAGGAGTAATTTTACATTGCTCAACATACTGCATAACTGCATTTGAAATTCTCTGCGGGTAATTGGTGATCGCTAAATAATTATCTCCATAATGACTTTCCAATTGCTGACAAACTTCTGGATTTGTTTCATATAAGTTAACCTCAAGCGTTGGGATCTCTGCCACATCTGACATAACCGTTCTAAAGCCCGCATGTTGCATAAAGTGGCGTCTGAAGGCATACCGAGAATGCTTAAGTGCTTCATTACCTGTCGAAATCCAAGAGCCTCCTTTAAGTAAATTATGCCGACCATCAAATGTCGGTGTTGAAAAGTCATCATATAAAGGATGAACTTTAAAATCATCAAAGCCATCAATAGCTGACTCTGTCCACTGCCAAACATTACCTAAAACATCAAAAAAACCATCGGTTTCAAACCGATTAACCGGGCATGATGAGGAAAAATATTCTAAATTTGTATTACCAGGTGCTTCATGCCATTGAGGTAGGTCACTACTAATTTTATTTCTCAAGACCAACCATTCAGCTTCAGTTGGTAGACGAATGTACATTGAATGAACAGAGCTTTGCCAATTACAAAACGCTTTAGCTTCTAGGTAATTAACTTCTACTGGCCAGTCTAAAGGCAGTGGTATTTCATTCAATAAATTACGTTGAACATAACTCACTTCGTTGTTCGAATGACTAGTGGTATCTATTTGCCAAAAACGAGGCATAGTCGCTTTTTTAAAAGCTAGCCATTGCTGACCTTCATCACTCCAAAACTCAGGGGAGGTGTAACCACCCGCTTGTACAAAAGCCAAATACTCTTGGTTAGAAATAAGGTACTTAGACGCTTTAAACGTCATCACAGTTACATTCGTGCTGCCATATTCATTATCCCAGCCAAATGTTTCGTCACTTTCAGGTTTACCTAAGGTTATATCCTGCTGAGCAACAGATAAAAATTCATTTAATGGTGCCGATGACGTAAATGGGCATGATTGCCAAGCTGAGCTTTGGGTTAAACAGCTTAGCGGTAACATGCGCATAATAACGGAAGACGTTTCAAGATGGATGCGTTCGTGTTCACAGCCCATTAGAATTAACCAAGCTAGGGAATTCTGCTGTATAGGTAACGACAACTCCATAGTATCTATTAATTTCTCAATCAACTTGAATACTTGCAAACGATATTCTCGTACTTCATCAACACTAGGCCAATCATAATGCGCTGAATTAAGATCATCCCAACTCATTTCATCAACACCTACCGCACAAATCGCTTCCAACTTTTGATTAATTCGCTTATTAATAAACTTACCTAATATCAATTTATTAATGTAAAACGTTGCGGTATGACCAAAATAGAAAATCAACGGATGCCGTAAAGGTTCAGGCCTTAGAAAATAGGCTTCATCTGCATTAATCAATGAAAATAGTGATTCATAGGTGCTACAAGTCTGTTGAAAATAAACTTTAAGCTCACGTCGTTTTTCTTCGACACAAAGGCCAGACAATAACGGTGGTGTTAATTGGGATAAATGTTGGGTCATAACTGATGCATCGTTTATATGTTTATTGTTAATTAAAGCCTAGGCTAGTTATTGTTCGAGGTAAATTTCACCAGTGAATTGATAACTTTCTAGAATACTCTTTTTTAATTTATCACCAATATTTTTTGGTAACTGCGCAGATATTTTATCAGTGAAATTATTTTGCACGGTATTAATTGAATGGCTAAACCACTGGTTTTCTCTAAACAATGTGATTGCCCCATGTCCTAGTTTAGTATCATTTAAAGAACTAGGTAAATTGACTTCGTTTGGTGCTATTGGAATCTTTGTTTGATTTTTATAACAGTGCAAAGCCTCAATAACATTAAGTAAGGCAAAAACCACATTACTATATGCACAGTAACGAAGACTTGAAGCGCCAAGTCTGTGTTCAATACGCGCTGTTTCTTGCCAATTGTATTCACTTACAAGGGCATTATTGTATTGGTCAACCAATAGGGTTTTTATTCCCATTGGTTGATTATGTTTACCTATTTTTTTATATAGCGCGATACTGCCTTGGTGTCCGCCAGAAATATTAACTGGTGAGCATAACTCCTGCGCTAAACCATATCGTGTTTTTAGTGCTAATCGTTCAAAAGCCTCTTCTTCAGGCAAATATAATAAACAACACCCTAAACTACTTTGCATAAATGCATATTGAAGATGGTCTCCAAATAGGGTGTTCGCGACTATGTTTTCATTGTTTTCATTAACGACGCTAACATTAATTTGCACAGCATTAGGAATATGAACAGCGCGATGCTCCGCGCTAAAGACATTTTCACAATTTACCGCTAATTTACCGCGATCTCCTGACCAAACAACAGGCTTAATTAAAGTTTGTTCGACACCTTGCAAAGCTAAGATCGCGGGTAAGCGCTTAATCACAACATCTAGATTATTTGCTTCTTCCAATGGTGATTGGCCATTAAATTTTGAGACATACTCCCATTGATTCGCCCAATACTCAGGCACTAACTCACCTTCAATATTTAACGAGGACAATATAGAATTAACAGCAGAAAAATCGAGTTTCTTATCTTTATTTTGTAACGAAAAAGAATAACAGCCTTCTAACTCAAAATGAATAACAGGTTTATACCCTAAAGAATCGATATAACGCTGTAATAATTCAATGGTTTGTTTTACTAGCATATTATTAGTTTAGCTGTCGTAGGATGAGTGAGTTATTTTATAATCTGACTATATTCGGCAACTGTATTTTTACCTAAATATTTAGCGTGATAAAGCGCTTGATCTGCTTGATTATATAAAGTTGCACTATCAACTAAATCAAACTTCTCGTCATTAAGATATTCAGTATGAGCGATACCAATACTAACCGTAACATTGACTTCATTATGATCATCTTCATTAACTTTATCAAAGTTGAATTGTTCAATATTTTTTAATAAACGTTTAGCTATTCGTAAAGTTTGAACGGCATCAATTCGGCTTAATACACATAAAAACTCTTCACCGCCAACACGCCCCATAATATCTTCAGATCTCAGAGTACCTTGACCTATTTCGGCAACTTTCTTGATGACATAATCACCGAACGGGTGACCATATTTATCATTAATTTCTTTAAAGTTATCAATATCTAGTAGCACTATTGATAGTTGTGGTCGAGGATTGGTGTTAGTGTCTAATCGCGAAGTGAGAAAGTCAAAAATATAGCGTCGATTATAAAGGTTTGATAACGGATCTGTGATTGATAATGCATAGACTTTCTTATTATTCTTACGCTGAATTAAGCCAACAATTAAGCCAACAATTACAATAAGAACAACAAAAAAGATTAAGTACTGTTGATTTTTATTCAGTTGTCGCTCTTTTTCCATCTCAAGCTTTTGCACTTGCGAGCGTTGCTGTAAAAATGCAATTTCAATATTTTTTTGTTCTAGCTCTAAAGAAACTCTTAAGTTGGCTAAGCGTTCAGAATAGCTAGTTTTGATTAATTTACTATATTGTTGATAGTAACTTGTCGATAGCTGATAAGCTTTATCTACGTCTCCTTGATTGTAAGCAATATCAGCTGCAATTTTGATCACTTCTAATTGCCATCTTGTACCCGCTAATTCAGGCAGTGAATTAAAGATATCACTCGCCAAATTTAAACTGGCTTGAGCATCCGCCACTTGGTTTTTTGCTAACAGGCATTGAGCTTTACGCTTATATAGCTCAGCATTGTAATCCGGATCACCATTTAATTCTAAAGCTTGATTAATAATATTAATAGCTTCATTGCAATCGCCTTTTTCAGCTAAGGTCATACCCAAGCCATAGAAAGCAAAAAAAGTTATATCGTTATTTGGTGTATAATTAATTACATCTTGGTATCGCTTAAAATGCTCTATTGCTAAGTCATATTTCTTCCAATAACGATAGGTACTAGCAATACCATAAATAGCTTCAGCGATATGAGCTCGATAACCTAAACGTTGATAAATGGTTATTGCTTTTTGATAGTACTCAATCGATTTTTCATATTCATGCATAAAACCATAAATAGCGCCATAATTTTCATTAATGACTCCAACTAACAAATCATCTTGTAAAGCAAAAGCTTCTATATAGGTTTCTTGAAGATCTGATAAAGAAATAGCATAGTTCTCATATAAGCTTTTGGTGTATGCCATTTCTTGCTTAACTTCTACGTAAAGATGGTTAAGATTTTCTTGTTTCGCCGCTTCCATCGCTTCCTTAAATAAAGCAATAGCTCTTTTGTATTGGCTCTTACGCTGAAAAATGACGCCTTGATAAAATTTGAAGTGTGCTATTAACTCAATCGGTGAATCTGGTGTTATCAACAATAGTGCTCGCTGAACAGTTGAGGTAAAATCATCATAAAAGTAAAGTAAGTTTTCTGCCTGAGATTTTCGTAATAAAAACCACAATTGTTGCTCATTACTGGCGGAGGTAAAATCTGGCTCTAATTCAATAAGCTTTTGATAACTATCCCAAGGCTCGGAATTAATTTTTTCAACCATAGAAGAGAATTTATTAATTAGTAGATCGGCTGAATTACTTGAAAAGCTAAGAATTGAAAAAAATAGTGTGAAAAATAAAGTGACCTTAAACATTAAGCTTCCATGACAACAATGAGACCACACTTAAATTATGGATATGTCCAAGCTTAACATAAAATTTTAATGGTTCAACAGTGAAATAGCCTATAAATTAAACTTTGTCGGGTCTTACCAATTTATTGATAAAGCTGGTTAAATTTTTTCACTGAAAAACCATTTAAGATTTCATCGCCCACTTTTAGAGCCGGCACACTACGTAAACGCAGCTTAGCAAACTCTTTTTGTCCTTTAGGTGTTTGCACATTACATAAACGATAAATAACACCTTGTTTATCAAGGTAATTCTTTGCTGTTTCACAATGAGGGCACTTATTCATGGTATACAAAACGACTTTCTTCATCTCTACTTACCTCTTTTTAACCATTTTTCTGGACAGCTTGACCAATAGCAAGGTAATTATCCCGGCAATAATGCCAATAAATGCATCAATAAAAAGTGGAATAATCCACGCGATTCCACCACCAACAATGGGCCATGAATGACTAGCTTCAACTAAAGATTCAATTAAGTGATGTATTTGAGGAATACCATGGACTAAAATACTACCACCCACTAAAAACATCGCAATAGTGCCAATTACCGTTAACGATCTCATCAATTTAGGGGCAAAACTCAGCAATAAACGACCAAGGGTATGTTTCGCTTTTAAGTACCAACTCTCGGCCTCAGGATTTGCATCTGCTGTTTTTAATAAATACAAACCCGCATCATCGAGTTTAACAATTGCAGCAACCAACCCATAAACACCTACCGTCATTAATACGGCAATTAATGAAACAACTAATATTTGATTAGTTAAGCTCGCATGCTGAACGGTTCCTAAGGCAATAACAATTATTTCAGCTGAGAGGATAAAGTCAGTTCGAATAGCGCCCTTAATTTTCTCTTTTTCTATAGTGACCATATCAAGGCCTTGGCTTAATAACTGCTGTTGTGATGCTAAATGCGATTTTTGCTTATCTTCTTTAGACTCAAACAACGAATGAGCAACTTTTTCAACACCTTCAAAACATAAAAATACGCCGCCAACCATTAACAACGGTGTGATTAACCAAGGTAGGGTTGCACTTATTAATAGGGCGAGCGGGACAAGAATGAGTTTATTTTTAGCAGAGCCCTTAGCAACAGCCCAAACAACGGGAAGCTCTCTGTCGGCATTAACCCCTGAAACTTGTTGAGCATTAAGGGCAAGATCATCACCTAAAACTCCAGCCGTTTTTTTAGCTGCAACTTTGGTCATTAAGGCAACATCATCCAAAACTACCGCTATTTTATCAATTAGGGCTAATAAACTTGCACCTGCCATCCATCTTCCTTAATAAGTTCGAAAAGTATTTTTGTTAATTTCATTTGCTTCAACAATTAGCCGAAAAGGCGTTGATGCAGTGACACTATTAAAAGGGTAACAAGTAATCAATACAAGCCCTGATAAAGTGTTTCCTATACTATCAGGTAAATATACTTGTTCGATACGGCTATCTATGACAAAAGAGTTATCAATTCGATATTTTTTTATTTGCCCAGAGGGTAATTCAAAAAGTATTTCATCTCCATTGACAACATCAGCTAAAAATTCAAAATGACTGTCTCGATGCCCTGATATCACTTGAGTATTATTTGCATCAATAGTTGATCTTTTATTTACCCCACTTACACCTGGCCCAAACGCTAATGCCTGCCCCGAGTCATTATTCAGCACTATATATGAGAGATCAAGCTTGGGAATAAACAACTTACCAACAGGATAAACATCGGCCCACGGCCAAGGTTTTACCATCAATAATTTGTCTACATCTTCACTTACCTGATATTGAGCTAATGTTTTTTGCCAAGCACTATCAAGAAAAACCTGAGCTAGATATGCTTTTATTTTGATATAACCGAATTGAGAAAAACATCCGATACTGATTAAAAGACTAATAAGCATCAGAATATGTTGAATCGAATATCCCTTTCGCCAATTAATTTTCATTTGCTAAAATCTGTTAATTGCTTCTTTAATTGTGTGTTTAACTGCTGTTCTTTTTTCAGTCTGCTCTGGCGGTTTAATCTAAGTATCAGCCAATGGGGCAGCGACAATAAAGCGAGAAAAATAGTAATAATTAACATTACAGCGCCAAGATATAAATAACCAGCCAACCCCAAAGCTGTGTTTGCTAAAGGAAGTGCTTGTATTGACCCTTTGGGCATCAAGTTAGCAATAGCTTGGCTTTTCAAGTTGCTATTTTTAGGTCTGCTTATTTTTTCTTCAATTGCAACAAAGCTAGTAAATTTAGAAAGTAAACTGTGCTTAATCGCTAACTCAGTAATTTGCTGCTGTAATTGTTCTTGCTGCTCTCCAAAACTTCGATAAAATTGACGACTCAAATGCTTAATTTTCTGACGACCCCACCAAGTGCTGATGCCGTTAAACTTTGGCTTCTTGTTATTGCTTTTCTCTACCGCAGTAATTGCTATACTTTGTTGCCAAGGCTTCGCTGCTAAATTACCTGAAACAGTTACTGTTGCTAGACCATTTTGTTTATTAACAACTAACTTTGCCCATTTTGCACTGATCACCAGTGGCTGTCCTGCGTATAAATCAGGGATTTCATTTGGAAAAATTTCAACATCTTGGCTTGGCCAATCAATACGAATGTCAGCCATCATTGGACGACTAATCTCATCAAACAATTGTTGCATTTGTTGTTCAACTTCATTTATTTTACCAATATAGCGGTAGGTTCCTCGACCAACTTCTGCCGCTTGCCTCATAAAATACCCGTTAGGCGCAGAGCCAATGCCAACGGTATGCAAACGAGTTGCCTGCAATTTATCCTCTATGATATTAAATAACTCAGCCTCATTGCCCACTGCGCCATCCGTAATAAATATAACCTGCCGGTGGGATGGTTTTTCTGATGCTTTACTGCTGTGATTATTATCCAAAGCAAGGGTCAGAGCCGGTAACATGTCAGTACCACCACCGGCCTGTAATTGTGAGATCCATCTTTTTGCTTGAATACGATTACCCTCGCTTGCTACCTTGCTGTCACGAAATAACTGCCTAGTTTGATCATTAAAAGCAATAATATTAAAAGTATCTTCAGCATTTAGGTAGTCCATTGCTTGAATTAACGCAGTTTTAGCTTGTTTAATCGCTACTCCTCCCATAGAGCCTGAAGTATCAATAATGTACACAACTTCCTTAGCAATCACCTCGCCAAGCCCTTCATTTGGTGGCATTAACATCAGCAAACCATAATTATATTTATCATCTGTGTCGGTAAAAAATGCAGCTTGAGGAGTCTGCCCTTGTGCTAATTGCCAATGAAGCTCAAAATCTTGATCAAGTAGTATGTTGTTACCCTTTAGTTTTACTACCACCGAATGATTATTAGACTCATTGGATTTTCTTTGAACCCTACTTTTACTTACTTGATGGTATTGACTGTTTACATTTGCTAACGCTAACGCGCTATTAATTTTAATGACAATATTTGCTTTTTGCCCTTTAGATGAATACACCTGTGGTGGCGTTATTTCACTAGCATCAACGACCCTGGTATTATTTAATACCCAACCGTGAGCTTGGTTTAGATCAATGACAGGGTTTAACGGGTAAGTATTTTCATTCTTTGAACTTTCTAACAGTTTATTAACAGTTTGATGAGACTGTGTTGCATTACTATTAACGGGTGCTGATACGATATATCTAGGAGTAATCGTTAAAGGTAGACGCAAAGAAAACTCATCATTTGAGAAATTCACTGCTTGTAAATAACTTAAAGAAATTTTAATACTTTCATGAGGAGCGATATTGGCAACTTTAGTGGTAAACATATTAGGTCGTTGCTGAGAGACTAAACTTGCCTTTTTACCTTGTGCTTTTGCTTGTTGATAGAGCTTTTTCGCGTGTTTTTTTTCTTTAATAGAGCCTAAAATTCGACGTTCACCAATTTCCATCACCATAGCATCAACCGCTGCATCATCACTCAGGGGAAATACATAAACAGCTTCAAGGAATTGATCACTATCGTTGGTAAAGGTTTGACTAAAATATACTCGGGCTAATAAGCCATTAACCTCTACTCGATAATCACTATTTTGTGATAATTGAGAATAATAGCCATGTTCACTTTTAAAAAACAGACTGCCCGATTTAACTTCGTCATAAGGGATTCTTTTAAGTAACTTAGGATGAGGTTCCGCTGGGGGTGATATTTTTTTAGTATTTATTTTAGCCGAAAGTTTTTCGAACTTTTCTACGGTGTCGTTATCTTGAAAAGATAACCTTGGTTGATTTGGGGTATTCAGTTTTTTCTCATCGTTAAGTTTACTGGGTTTTATTTGGGCAAGGCTTAGCTCGGTCATATTAAAAACTGCAAAAACTAAGAGCGCTAAACTTACTAAAAAGAACATCACCTTTTTTATTAAGCCTAAGACAAGATGCAACCTTTTCTTGCCTTTACTTTGCCATTTGTCTTCCTCGTTACTCTTCATATTATCTACCATGCTTTACTCCCTTATTAAAAACCTAATTTTGCAAAAAAACTGTGGTTTATTACTGAGTAAATAAAGACATTTCGATGATGAATTGTGACCAAATATGGCAAGTATCAAATACCAGTGGAAAAATAGTTTAATAAAAGAAACTAAAATCGTTGTTTTTATCAATAAATTACTTATTATTTAACTATGCTAGAAATTAATGAACAGGTATTAAGTGATATTGGCCGAGGTTTTTCAGTACCCGCCCAACCCGAGTTATTAGTGAAATTGCATCGGTTAATGGCTGAGCAAGAGATTGATCTCAACACCATAGCCGATACAATTTCACAAGATATTGCCGTTAGTGCAACCATATTAAAAACAATTAACTCACCATTATATGGGCTAGCCCGAAGTATCTCAGACATCAAAAAATCAGTGCGTTATATTGGACTAAATGGCATAAATACCTTAGTGACTAGCAGCCTCATTAAACAAAGTTTTAAACAGCACGACTGCAGCATTGTTTTAGATGATTTTTGGCAGAATTCTAGCAACATTGCCAATACCGCTGTACATATAGGTAAAACAATTAAACAAAACTTATCGAGCGAAAAGCTCTTTACTTTAGGTTTGTTCCACGACTGTGGAATTCCCGTTATGTCAATGAAATACTCTGACTACCAGCATACCCTCGATCACGCACAAAATACCCCGAGCATTATCCTGCCTGAAGTTGAAGAAGTTACCTACGGTGTAAATCATGCAACAATTGGCTATTTTGTGGCGAGTTCATGGCGATTGCCCAAAGACATTTGCCAACTTATTTTACGTCATCATGACAGAGATTTTTTATATAAACTTGATGGGTCTGAACCTCAGCTTTGTTATGCCATTTTAAAGCTTGCCGAGAATATTGTTTATCTACATAAACACTTCCACCCTAATGCTGATTGGGCTTATATTGGCGAATCAACACTAACGGTACTCGATCTCGACGAAGATGATGTTCAAGATATTATTGAAGATGTTAGTGACCAGTTACAGTAAATCAACCCTAGGAGTTTATAATTAAAGTACTCGTCGTAGATGATCAAGAATCAATGAGAGATATTATTTCTCATATGTTAAGGCAGTTGGGCTTTAGCAATGTATTTACTGCTGAAGACGGTATTATTGCTTATACCATGTTGAAAACTGGAAATTTTGACTTTGTTGTTTCTGATTGGAATATGCCGAATATGACCGGCATTCAATTATTAAAAGCCATAAGGCAAAACAATAAATTAAAGACACTACCTTTACTCTTGGTAACGGCTGAAAATAAGAAAAGACAGATAATGGAAGCAGCAAAGTCAGGGGTCAACAGTTTTATAATTAAACCTTTTTCTGCTGCTGAACTAGAAAAGAAAATAAAGTTGATTTTCCCAGACTGGCAGTCTAGTAGAAAGTAATTCCATGTTATTTTGATCTGACTAAAACAAGCTTTACTCAACCATCTGCTTAATTTTTAACGCTTTCTCAAAATGATCAAGTTGGTGAGTTTTAATCCACCAATGTGCAGCTTCCATTAACAGCTCAGGATCGTCATTTTTATTGGCAAAAAAGGCATAAAATGAAAGACCAACATTATCCCCTTTCATGGCTATCTTTTTATCACAAACTTCTACTATCTTTGCTTTTAAACTTGCTCTCATAATGCACGACAATCCATTTAGTTATTTAGACTATGTATATTAACAACTTAGTTAAGCGGTAAATAGACATCAGTTATCATTTGATGTTCAGACACTTCAGGAAAAAAGCTCACCCGTTCAAAAAATAAAGGGAAATCCCTTAAGGTTTCACCACTTTTCTCTAACCATTGCCCATAGAGATAATTTGCAACTTCCCCCAATTCATCATCTGAGCCAACATGCCTTATAACAACGCACTTACCACTGGGGATAATACTGTTGACTACGCCTTGGTCATTGCTCTGAACAGCCTGATTGGTTGATGCACATAAATCAAAACGATAATCATCAGGCACTGTGGTAGTAGGGTCGTCATAAACTAAATTAAATGTTCGGCTGATGCTAGGCGGCAATTTATTGGCTCTACGCCAAGTGATAAACTGTTTAATAGATTGGCCAATAAGCTCTGGTGCACCCTTGTGCGTTAAAACAGCAATACTTGTTTCATCAAAATTAACAATATTCGTTTTATAGTTTTTTTCTAGTTTCTTCATTTTTTTAATTCTCAGCTCAGTCATAGGTTGGTGATATTGATGCCAAGCTTTCCAATCGGGATTTTTTCGAAATGCACTAGGGCTTTGACCAATAGTTTTTTTAAAGGCTCTAGAAAAAGCTTCAGGGGAATCAAAACCACAAGAAAAGGCAATATCGATAACTTTATATTCAGGGCGATAAGCTAACTTAAAACCCGCCTGTTTATCACGACATAACCGAATATAGCGAGCTAAATTCATATCAAATAAAGCAGAAAATTGCCGATGAAAATGATATTTTGATAAATGAGCAACTTGACTTAACTTCTTCACAGAAAGTTCTTGTTCAAGGTTATCATCAATATAATTAATTACTTGAACAAAACGCTGGTAGTAGTTAGACAAGGTAAACCTCTTAATTAAAAATCACTTAGCAAAATCAATACTAAGTGATATCGATTGCAGCAACATGATAGTTATTGCTTTTTTTCTAATAATCAATAACAGCGCTATACCTGGATAATAAGTAAAACTATTCACCTGACACTAAAACAACAGTCAATATAAATCAATCACTTATATAAGTAAGCAGCTTTACATTTTGATTTAAACGCATAAACTATAAAAACAAATATTTTGCTCTCAACTTATTATTAATGAGATTGCCCATTATGGTTAAAGCTATTTTTACCTGTCTATTCTTTCTTATCTTATCTGGATGTAATAACGATAAAAAAGGCATTGCACTTGGCACATTAGAACGTGATCGTATTGCTCATACGGCAACGGTTAGTGAAATAATTACCGAGTTACCTATCCCTTCAGGTAGTCAGGTTTTAATAGGTCAAGTACTGGTTAAACTCGATAATACCCTACAAACTGCTCTTGTGGCTAAAGCTCATGCCCAAATGTTACAAGCAAAAGCCAATTTAGAGAAAGTTCATAATGGTGCGCGTGAAGAAGAAGTTGCCTCAGCCTCCGCACAAGTAGCAGGGGCAAAAGCAGCACTGGTAAAAAGTGAAGCAAACTATGAACGAGCAAAAATGTTAATTAAAAAGCAGCTCACCAGCCAGGCAACCCTCGACAGCACATTAGCAGCCCGTGATGAAAACTTAGCAAAACTTAATAGTGCACAAGAACAATTACTGCAATTAATTAATGGTGCGCGTATTGAAGATTTAAAAATTTCCGAAGCCATTTTAGCAACTGCTGTTGCCGTCTTAGCAAGTGAGAACAAAAAGCTTCAAGATTTGACCATCACCGCCAAACGCGATGGTTTACTCGATAATTTACCATGGAACTTAGGCGAACGAGTTACCGCAGGCAGTCCTGTTGCAATAGTACTAGCGGGTAATGTGCCTTTTGCACGAGTTTATGTCCCTGAACCTTATCGAATAAAAATTAAAGCCGGTGATAAACTTATTGTAACAGTAGACGGTTTAACTACCTCTTTTGAAGGCACTGTTCGTTGGATTTCTTCCGAACCAGCATTTACCCCTTATTACGCCCTTAACCAAGAAGAGCGCGCCAACTTAATGTATTTAGCTGAAATACTGCTACCCGACAGCGCCTCTGATTTACCTATGGGTGTACCCGCACAAGTACAAATGCCATGAGCACTGTTAATGAAGTGGCTATTTTCGCCAAAGGGTTAACTCGAAAATTTGGTGATGTTACCGCAGTAAACGACTTAGATTTAATGGTAGAGAAACAAACTATTTATGGTTTTTTAGGTCCAAATGGCTCAGGTAAAACTACTGCGATTCGTTTGTTCACTGGTTTATTAAAACCTACCTCAGGCAGCATTAATGTTTTAGGGTTAACCTTGCCTAACCAAGCCAATAAATTGCGCATGCAAATTGGCTACATGACACAAAAATTCTCACTTTATGATGATCTCACTGTCAAAGAAAACTTACAATTTATCGGCAAGATTTATGGTTTATCTGCCAAAGAACAAAAAAGCAGGATAGAAGAACTGCTCAGTATTTATCAACTCAATTCATTGTCAACTCAACTCTCAGGCAGTATGAGTGGCGGTCAAAAGCAACGTTTAGCTCTAGCCGCTGCGGTAATACACAAACCTAAATTATTGTTTTTAGATGAACCAACCTCCTCGGTTGACCCTGAAAATCGCCGTGAATTCTGGGAACAGTTATTTGACTTATGTGATCAAGGTACCACTATATTAGTTTCTACTCACTACATGGACGAAGCTGAACGTTGCCATAGGTTGGCAATTCTAGAAAATGGCATTAAACGCGCAGACGGCTCGCCACAAGAGCTAATGAATAAGATGTCATCACATGTTGTTGAAATTGCTTCTAATAATTTACGCCAGCTAAAAAAACAACTGATCAGTTTACCCGAAGTAACTTCCGTGGCACAACTTGGTGCCCATTTACGGGTATTGGTGGACAAAAACATTGCTGACCCTGTCCAGTTTTTAAGCCAACTTAAACTTATTCCTAAAAACGACCAGATAACAATTGTTCGTCCAAGTTTAGAAGATGTTTTTGTTACCTGTACTGGGAACAACTTGTTAAATGGAGGTGGCTAATGAAGTCACTACAGAGAGTTCAAGCTATTATTTTAAAAGAGTTACTGCAACTTAAACGCGATAAAATGACCTTCGGCATGGTTATTATGATCCCTTTTATTCAGCTGCTCCTATTTGCCTATGCGATAAATACCAATATTAGGGACATTCCTGTTGGTCTTGTTGATCACAGTCAATCAGCCCTTAGCAGAATATTAAAACAAACGGTTGTTGCTACTGGCATAGTCAAGTTTACTCATCAGTACTCATCTGTTAAAGCAGCCCAAGCGGCAATTGACAAAGCCGAAGTAAGAGCGGTATTAATAATTCCTAGAGATGTCAGCCAGCGCTTGGTAAGACACCCAACAGTAGGTTTTGGTTTACCTCCTTCAAGCGATCAAGAAAATAGCAGACCGGTAGCCCAATGGTTAGTCGATGGCTCTGATACTGTTATTGCTGCTAGTATTAAAAGTTTACGAAACATGCCTCTAGTTGAGCTGTTAGATAAACCGGCAAACCGAAATACCCCGACCTTTGAAGTGACGCTTTTATATAACCCTGAACAGCGTAGTGTGGTAAACATTGTGCCTGGTTTAGTGGGCGTAATATTAACCATGACCATGATAATGTTCACCTCTGCCGCCATCGTTAGAGAGCAAGAGCGGGGTAATATGGAAATGTTAATCACCACACCTCTTGCCCCCATTGAACTGATGATTGGCAAAATCATTCCTTATATTTTCATCGGTGCTCTGCAAGTAATTATTATTCTCGGTATTGGTCACTTACTGTTTAACGTTCCTATTAACGGTGGCTTAACTCAACTTACCCTTGCCACTTTTTTGTTTATTTGCGCCAGTTTAGTATTGGGTTTAGTGATTTCTACCATCGCTAAAAATCAGTTGCAATCAATGCAGATGACAATCTTTATTCTGCTGCCTTCAATATTGTTATCGGGTTTTATGTTTCCTTATGAAGGTATGCCAATTGAAGCGCAATATATTTCAGAAGTATTACCCGCAACACATTTTATTCGTTTAATCCGTGGGGTGGTTCTCAGAGATGTCGCCGTCGTTGAAATGACCTTTGATATGGTGTGGTTAATTACCTTTACCCTTATAGGTTTAATAGTCGCAGCAATGCGCTTTAAGAAAACCTTAGATTAAATTACGGAACGTCTACGCTACGGTAAACATCAGCGTTATGTAATTCCATAAAGCTTTCTGGGCTGGCAAGTGCTTTAAAGCCGAATTGTTGATACAAGCCATGGGCATCACTGGTTGCTAATGCCATTCTCCGTATTCCTTGTAGCTCTGGGTGTGCCAGAATGGTTTTCATTAGCCATTTACTTAAACCTAGCCCTCGATGACTGTCCAAAACAAAAACATCAGCAAGATAGGCAAAAGTTGCACAGTCTGTCACCATCCGGGCAAAAGCGACTTGTTCATTAGCCTCGGTAAAAACCCCAAAGCATAGCGAGTTTTTAATCGCCTTTTCCATAGTGGTCAAAGGTATATTACTTGCCCAATAAGATCGTGAGATATAGTGGTGAATAACCGCTACATTCATATCGTCAATTTTAGTGCTGATAACATACCCTTGTACCAAACTTTTTCTCCTCAACAATTTAGCTGCTTTAGTTATCCCAATTAGTTATCCCAATTAGTTAACCCAAGTTCAGGTTAATTAATCACTTCATTATTGACATCAGATGGTTTTTTCTTAAATAAACTATGAATATCATCTTTAATTAAATACAACGAGGGGATCAAAAACAAGGTGATAACCGTGGCAAATATAATGCCGAAACCTAAAGATATCGCCATGGGAATAATAAATTGAGCCTGTAAGCTGGTCTCAAAATACAAGGGAAATATGCCAAAGAAAGTCGTTAATGAGGTCAATAATATCGCTCTAAAGCGTTGAGTTCCCGCTTGTATGACAATATCCATCATTTTCATGCCGGTGCCTTTTGCCTTGTTAATAAAATCAACCATAATCAAACTGTCGTTTACCACCACGCCCGTTAAAGCAATAAAACCGTACATTGACATCATATTAATGGTTTTACCTAAAAGCCAATGACCGACAATAGCGCCGATAATGCCAAAAGGTATCACCGACATAATCACAAGCGGTTGTACGTAAGATTTAGTGGGAATGGCAATTAGGCCATATATTAAAAACAAGGCACCAAGGGCTGCCATTCCTAGTTGGCTTAAAAAATCAGCTTGCTCTTTACTTGCCCCTTCAACACCATATCTCACACTTGGGTAATCCGCTAAAATGTTAGGAATAATGTCATCGTTCATTTCACTAACCACCACTCTTGACTCAACTTTATCACTGTCAATATCAGCATAGATGGTAATTGAACGTTTACGGTTAATACGAGTGATTGCCGAGAAACCTTGACCAATACTTATATCCGCCACTTGATAAAATGGTACCTGCTGGCCACTTGGTGTGCGTATCCACATCTCTTCTAAATCGGCGATAGACAAGCGATGCTCTAATGGATAACGCACCATCACTTTAAGTTCATCACTGCCACGTTGTATACGCTGTGCTTGGTCGCCATAAAAGGCCTGACGCACTTGTTTGGCCAAATCGGTTAGGGTTAAGCCTAATACTTCAGCTTCAGGGCGAATACTGAGTTTAATTTCTTGAGAGCCGCGACTAAATGAATTGCGAATATCATAGACGCCTTGGTATGCTTTTAATTTCTCTTGTAATTCATCCGCTGCCGCTTCAAGCTCAACATCGTTTTTACCCGTTAATTGAAATTCTATTGCCGCGCCACCACCGGCATTGGTACCGGCAAAAAAGCGTAACTCTTTAGTGCCCGGGATTTCACCTATTTGCTCTCGCCATAATTTTTCAATGTCATAAGCCGTTAGTTCACGGTTCTCTGATTTGGTTAACTCTAATAAAAATGTTGCTCGAGTATTACCACCGGTAAATACCATTGAGTGTTTAATAAAGCTTTCACCCTTGTACAAATTATTTTTTGCCACATCATTAGCCGCCTTCATCACCTGCTCTATTGCTTTGTTACGTTGTTCAGCGGCACTGCCATCAAGTAAAATAATGTTACCTTGAATAAAATCACTTGGGATATTAGGAAATACTTCAACTTTTACTAAAGAGCCAACAATTAAGCTGATGGATAAAATCAAAATAGCGATAAAATACGCTATGGTGTTATAACGAGCGGTTAACGCTTTTTCTAAAGTGTTTTTATAAGTATTGTGAATAAAATAATCAAGTTTGTCTTTAAAACGCATTTGCATTTTTTCAAACCAGTTACTGTTTTCTTCAGTTAATGGTATGTACTTCATGTGAGCCAGATGTGCAGGCAAAATCCATTTGGATTCAATAAGCGAGAAAACCAAACAAAAAGAAACCACTAAGGCAATAGCTCTAAAAAATGCCGCAAAACTGGCATCAATAGCTAATAATGGTAGAAATGCGGCAATGGTCGTTAAAACCCCAAAGGTTGCGGGCATAGCCACACGCATAGTGCCACGAATAATATTCTCAGAAGAGTGTCCATAACGTTGTATTTCTGAATAAGCGCTTTCACCAATAACAATGGCGTCATCAACAACAATACCGAGCACCATAATAAAAGCAAACAGGCTTAGCAAGTTGATAGAAACCGACCAATCACCAAACAACGGCATTAAAATAAAAGCACCAAAAAAGCTGATAGGTATGCCTAACATTACCCAAAAAGCGATGCGAATTCTTAAAAACAACGCTAAGACTAAAAAGACTAACAATGAGCCCATCAATAAGTTGCTGATCATCATGTCTAAACGAGCAGACAAGTACACTGAAGAATCCCCCCAGACAGTCAGCTTAGCTCCTTGGGGTAATTGACTATTTTTACCCTCAACATATTCTTTTACTTGTGCGGCAATTTCTAAATCGTTTTGGTCGCCGGTTGATTGCACCATAATACTGGTGGTTGGTTGATCATCAAAGGTCGCAAAGTCATCTTGCTCAACAAAACCATCTACTATGACCGCAATGTCTGAAAGTAATAAACGTGTGCCATCAGGGGCTGTTCTTAACACAATCCTGCCATATTCATTACCCGTATAAGCTTGGCCTTGGGTACGAATTAAGATATCGCCAGCTCGGCTTTTAATGGTGCCACCGGGCATATCAACTGAGGATTTTCTAACTGCTTGGGTGATTTGATCAAAGGTTAACTGATACTTTTGTAATTTATGCTCGGTAACTTCTATGCTGATTTCATACGGTCGGTTGCCCATAATCTGAGCATGATTAACCCCTGGTAAGGCCATGATTTCATCACGAATATGTTGGGCCATTATTTGACGAGAACGTCGGTCCATAGGTCCACTCACCGATAACCATAATACCTGACCTTTAAACTCTTGTTTAACGATAACAGGTTTTTCAATTTGCTCAGGAAAGGTAGTGATTCCGTCGACCTGCATTTTTACTTCATCAAGTTTTTCAGGCAGCGAATACCCTGACATCACTTCAATGGTTACTGTGCCAAAACCCTCTCTAGCTGACGAGGTTATACGTTTTAAGCCACTGATATCTTCTAATGACTCTTCAATTTTAAGAATAACCCCCTGTTCTACTTCTTCGGGTGCTGCACCTAAATGTGCCACCGAGATTTGGATAGTATTAGGGTTAAATTCAGGAAACATTTTTTTGTTTAAACTCTGATAAGAAAACATTCCTGCCGTTAAAATAAAGACCATTAGTAAATTAGCGGCAACACTGTTGTTAGCAAACCAAGCTATTATTCCCGTTTGTTTTTCGACTGATTGAGCCGCATGCTCAGGATTATCAAGGCCGTTCATTAGCTTTCACCCTGCTTTTCTTGTTCAATATTATTTTCTTCGATATTTTCTTCGGTATTTGCATCGTTTTCAGTTTCACCGTTAATACGTAAAGTCATGCCCGGCACCGGAGATGACAGCTTAGTAATAACAATACGGTTATCCGCTGGAAAACGGTCTAAGGTGTAGACATTATTTGCATCGGTGCGTTGAATATTGATAGTGATAATATTGAGTTTATTGTCTTTATCGACTAAATATAAAGAGTTAGCGCCATAGATAGCGCCACGAGGAATAACCACTAAATCATTAAGTACTTTACCTGAAATTACCGCGTTAACAAAAGTGCCAATATGCAGTTCATTATGGGTAGATGATGACTCTAATGAATAGGGATCATCAACTTGTGCGATAACATAATGTACTCTAGAGCTACTATCGACTACACCTTCATAACGAGTTAAGCGTGATGCCCAAAGGTGCTTTACCCCCGCTATTTGATAAGATAAATCTACTGAAGAGACCAGTTCTGCTTTTTTATTAATCCGTGGTAAATTTAGAAAGGCAACATCGCGTTGCTTAATGGGTAAACGAATTTCAGCATAATCTACCGCGAAAGTTACCGCCAGTTGCGTGCCTGTAGAAACATATTGACCAATATCGACCATTTTTGATTTTAATAATGCGTCATAAGGCGCGACAATTTTAGTGCGTTTAAGTTTTATTTGGGCAGCCATTAAGTCCGCTTTTGCTGCTAACACATCTGCTTGTGCTTTTTTCTGTTGTGGTTTTCTAATAGCTAATACCGGGGCCTCAGATAGTGATTTTCCGGTTAAGCGCCATTCTTCTTCTGCTTGTTGGGTACGCGCATTTTCTTCAATCATACTCGCTTGTGCTGAATCGACTCGAGACTGAGCTTGTATTAAGGCAACCTGATAAGTAATGTCGTCAATCGATAATAACTGCTCACCTTTTTTGAAATAGCCACCCACTTTAAACTTTTCAGAGACTTCAACTACCATGCCCGATACTTCAGAGATCAACGAAGTTTGAGTTCGAGGAAAAACACTGCCCTGACTTTTCACTTTAAAAGTAATGTCTTCACGCTTTATTGCCATTACATTAACTAAAGGTGCTTTAATGATTACTGGCTTTTTAGCCGGTTTTGGCGCAAGTGATTGCACAATAACAAACAAGAAGATGGCGACGAAAATAATGACAAAAGGCATTAAAACATATCGAAGTTGAACCATTTTTCTATTTTTTTTATTCGCAGGTGTTGGTGAAGATGTATTCATAAAGCTCTCAGACTTCAGGGTATATTAAGTAAGAGTCTAAATTATATGATTTAGGAATAGAAGATAAAAATTGTGTTGCAGTAACCTCTTACAGTTATTCTGCAGTTAATTTAAGGCACAATCACTATTTTTAGTTATTGGTAAAACGAGCCCAAGACATTAATAATGATTTAAAGTCTTCTGTGCCGCACGAAGCCTCGCTGTTTTGATCGTAGTTCTCAAACTCTTCGGCAAGCTCAATAGGCAAATCGGCTGCGGTGCCATTCATGCTCGCATTATTTTTAATAACAACATCGCCATGAGAAATTTCAACACTATATTCATGCCCGGTGATCATCACTTCATGGTGTGCACCTTTACCAACATCACTAATGGCCGTTAAAAGTTCCGTCAGTTTGTCAGTATCACCACCCACTTCAACTTCAAGCCATGGACCCATAACTTCATGTTCGAGTGAAAAGTTTGCTTTTGCTAATCCGGTAACCGGATCATTAATAAATTCGTATTCCATAATAACTCCGAATATCCCAAGATAAAAAATAACAATAGATTTAACTCTATGCTTTATTAATGCTTTTTTAACTAAAGACCAATTTTAGTGAACTGGTAAGTTTTCAACAGTTAACTATCACCCTTTTAGTGTAGCAAAAGAGTGATAAATTAGCCTATTGTTGAGAAAAAGATCGCCTACTGTTTAAAGATGTGGTGATTTTTAAAGAGACAACTGGGCTTTAAGCCAATTTTTTGCTGTAAGGGTATCAGTAAAATACTGAGAAGGAAAATTGACCGTTCGATAAACCTTTTCACACATATGCTTCGTCATTGAAGGAATAGAACAATGAGCTAAATTAATGGCTATTGCCTTAGTATTGACTCGCTGAATGAACTCAATATGATAGTCAATAGCCACTTGAGCGCCTAGTGCTTCACCATGAAGAATCAATAAAAGTCCATAATTATTAACATCAACTTGTTGACTGGCTTTTAAAAGCGATGCATGCATATTCTGCATAAATTCAATATTCCAAAGGCCTTCAACCTCAACAATCAATATATTACCTTCAACAGTAATATTGCACTCACCATGTGGTATGAATTGACTAGACATTAGACCTTAGAACTCCAACAATAAAATTTAGCCAAAGCGTCTTGCAGCTTCAACAGTATTTTTTAACAAACAAGCAATTGTCATTGGGCCAACACCACCAGGAACCGGGGTAATTGCGCCGCAAACATCAGCAACAGCAGCGTAGTCAACATCGCCAACAAGTTTAGTTTTTCCATCAAGCTCTATGCGGTTAATACCCACATCGATCACGGTAGCGCCAGCTTTTACCCAATCAGCTTGAACAAATTCAGGTCGGCCAACAGCCGCCACTAAAATATCGGCTTGTTTACAAATTTCAGCAAGGTTTTTAGTACGAGAGTGGGCAATAGTTACTGTGCAGTTTTCTTGCAACAACAACAAGGCTACCGGTTTACCTACAATGTTAGAGCGACCAATAACTACCGCATGCTGACCTGATAAATCATCACCAAGGTGCTTTTTCGCTAAAATAATACAACCTTGAGGTGTACAGGGGATTAACGCCCCGGCTTCACCGTTGACTAAACGACCGGAGTTCATGGCATGAAAGCCATCAACATCTTTCTCTGGCACAATTGCAGCGATAATAGTGCTTTCGTCAATATGTTGTGGTAATGGTAGTTGTACTAAAATGCCATGAACAGACGGATCATTATTCAGTTTATCTAAGATAGCTAAAAGATCGTCTTGAGAAGTTTCTGTTGGTAATTTAATTTGCTCAGAAATCATGCCTACTTCACGTGTTTGTTTAACTTTATTACGAACATATACTTGGCTAGCTGGGTCTTCACCAACTAAAACTACGGTTAATCCCGGGGTAATATTTTTTTCTTGTCGCAGTTGCTTTACTTCAATTGCTAACTCAGCTCGTAAATCGGCTGCAGCTTGTTTACCATCAATGATCATTTTAAAGTCTCAAATAGCGCTAAAATTGGAATTTTGGGGAGTTTCCTCCTATAGCGCTATTGTTAATGAAAAGTGATGTTACAGCAACCGATAATAGTGCTGTAAGAGTAAAAAGATCATCTCAATTTAATTGAAGGTTTACCCCTGCATCAAGTAATTCTTGATAAAACTTACCAATATCACAAGAATCAATTTTTCGACATAAAATGGTATACTTTTCAATGGCTGATTTATTGGGGTGAAATGATGCCTGTTTAAACCAATACAGCGCCTTTTCAACATTTGGCTTGCCATTTTTCCCTTGATACTTACCCGACAAATAGCTATTGGCTAGATTATATTTGCCATACGCATAATCATGCTCTGCAGATAATAAAAACTCGTTAAAAGCACTTTTAAAGTTATCTTTAAGGTAAGTCGCCTCTTGAAACGCTAAACCGATATTATTATGTCGAGGGCCTAACTCTACCGTATTGGTGTTTCTCGAACTCGCAGGTTTAGTAATTAATATGCCATATAACCAATGATCGATGGGTCGCTTAATTTTTAAAATAGCCTTATCGTTTCTCAAGCTCTTCAAGTTATCAAGAGTAAAATCATAACGCTTAGCAGAAAAAAATTTGCCAGCAAGAATTTGCCCTGACTTAATACTACTGGTTAATAACGAAGCTCTACTATAGATAGCTGAACTGTAAACAACAGAGATAACATCCCCTGTTATATCAACTACCTTTGCCAAGCGATACTTTTCATTTGGCCGTAAATTGTCAGCCATCAAGCGATAATCTAAAAAGTAGAAATCATCAACTTTTGGCGCAACAAGATATAGCTCGGTCTGCTGGTTTTCTTGTCTAATGTCGGCATACCAAAAACCAAGCATTGCCAGCAATAAAAACAAACCAATAAATTTTGTCGCAATCACATAAAAACTAAACAAAGACTTTTTAAATTCTTGAATCAAGGGCTGAGATAACTCATCTTCTTCAGTGAGTTGTAAACACCCAGTACATTCTAACTGCACAGTTTTTTTAACGGGGTAAAAAGAAATAAAAGCCAATAAAAAATAAGCGTACTTTATAATACCATTCACTTTATGCTCGTTCGCTCCACAACGCTGACAAGTTACTTTTTCGGTTTTATTTCCGTAGATTATCGATTCACTGTATTCCATTAATGACTTTCCGTTTTATTACATTTGATTGTTATAAGCTGTGCATGATATTTAATCAAGCATTATCTACCTACACCTTCGTAGAAAGATAATACTTAATTAACATTAAGTTAGAAATGAGGGTTAACAGTAATAGTCTGGAGCTAGTTAAGATCTATTTATTCACTGCCCTTTAAACTATGAATAGCCGGCTGGTTGATGTATTGGCGTAATGGTAGATAACAGGCGATAAATGAAATAAAACTAATCGCGGATAAAGTGATTATTAACACAGGCAAAAGCGATAACGTTAAATAATTATCAATTTGTTCGTTAAAACCAACCGTTAACATCACTAGCACCACAAAACTTGCCAATACACCTAATACTATCGAACTGGCATTATCTTTAATGATCAGTTTAATCACATCAGATCGTTTAGCACCTATAGCCATACGAACGCCGAGTTCAAAGCGTCTCAGCTGAATGCTATAACTTAAAATACCGTATAAACCTATGCCTGCAAGAAAAAAAGTGATTAACGCTAAAGTCGCGGTTGTTACCGCCGTGGTGATTTCGGTGAACAAACTTCGGGTAAGAAGGTTATTTGCTGAATTAAAGCTAAAGACAGAATATCTTGAATCTACCTCGGCTAGTAATTTCCCTAGTTGTTGTCGACTGATTGATTGGCCAAGTTTAAATTTTATCATGAAAATTTTGTCACCAAGTCCAATGGGTAGATAAACTCTTGGCACACCTGAACTTGAAGCAGTAGTATCAAGATTTGTCGGCGTATAACCAGAAAGAGTAATATCTTTGACTATACCTATTATTTTTAAGAGGTCAGGCGCACCCGTTGATATTTGCATTCCCAGTACATCGCCGTCAGGCTTTAATTGTTTTGCAAAGGATTGATTAATAATCATGACATTGGCACCATCTCGACTATCTATGCTGGTAAAATTATCACCTTGCAATAATTGCTGCTCAATCAAGCTGAAATATTTATGATCAACGTACTTGGAATACGGTGTATATTTTTCATTGTTGTAGAGATTACTTAACGCTCGAACATAATAACCATTGAGTGGCGTACTTCCTTGAGCAATAGCTTCCACTTGTGGCAATGCTTCCACTTTTGCCATTATTTCAGCCATAATCTGCACCGTTTCTGCACGACTAGGTAAATCTGTTGATGAAAAATTTAACACTAACGTCGAAATATTATCAGTGACAAAACCTATTGGTGCATTGATGGTTTTTACAGCACCTTTAAGCAAGCTAAAATTGGCAAATACCAATACCGTCGCTAATGCTACTTGGCTGGCGATTAATAATTGTCGAGTCTTTTTAGATACTTGTAAACCACTACCCTTACCACTGTTTTGCAACGTGATATTTAGCGCGTGGTAATTGATCATACGCGTACTTAATTCAGCAAAAAACAATGCAAAAACAAGTGTGATAAATATAGCGCAACCGAAGGTTATTGGCTTAAGGGATAGCTCGTTAACTCTAGGTAAAATCGACCCCAAGTATTGCTGTATAATATAAAATCCGCCATTGGCGAGTAGCAATGCAAGTATTGTCGATACAAACATCAACAAACTAGTTTCGGCAAATATAGCTTTAAATAAATCTTTTTTAGTAGCACCAATCGCTGCTTGAATTGCCATTTGACGTTGTTTTTCTGCCGTACGCGACATAAACAAATTAGAGATATTCACACAAGCAATCAACACCAAACCAATCACACCAGCTAATAACATGACCGCAATCGATTCGCTCTGCCCCAGTATTACTTCTTTAATCGGACGTACACGCATATCAATTGACCAGCCCTTAAAGAAATCATCATCAGCAACACCTTCCTGCCAGCGCTCACTCACTAAAGGTGTTAGAAGTTGTTGTGCTTGACTAGAGCTAACACCTTTTTTCAATAAGCCGATAAACATAAGGTTATCATTTACTTCACCAAAATTTTGTCTGCGCCATTCCGCTTCCTGATTATAATCCCATGGCAACCAAACCTGAGTTTCTCGTCCAATGTCAGACAACTCTGGCTCAACAAAATGCTCAGCTAAAACGCCGACAATACGGTAACTGACACCACTAAGGTTAATTTTTTGCTCAAGAATATCAGGGCTACCATTAAAGTCCTGTTGCCAAGTGTTATAGCTCAATATAGCAACAGGATTATTAGTATTGATGGCTTCGCTTGACTCAAACTTACGACCTATGAGCATTGGAGAAGCTAAAACTTGATGTAATTCAGGTGTTATATAGGCAGTATTAACAAGCGGTTCGCTGTTATGAGAAATAATCACACTTTGACCGTATGTCATTATGGCTGCTTGTTCAAATGCTACCTTACTCTTGTATAAGTGCATCAATCCGGGATAACTAAAAGCACTCGCTTTCTCTTTCTTTTCTGCGCCAATAATTTGATGACTAGCAACATACAAACGATCTTGATCTGGGTAAGGTAGCGGCTCAACCAGTAACAAATAGTTTAGTGTTATCGTACACAATAAAGCACCTAAAGTAATACCCATGGTGGTAACAACACTAAAAACAAAACCCGGCTTTTGTTTTAAACTCAAAAATGCTTGTTTAAGCTGGTAAAGAAACAGACTCACTTATTCACTTCCTTTTAAACTATGAATAGCCGGCTGGTTGATGTATTGGCGTAATGGTAGATAACAGGCGATAAATGAAATTATGCCGATCAAGCAAACAGTCATTACAAACAGCGTTACAATTTCAGCGACAAAGTCTACTGGCAAATATTCATTAAAGTTAAGATACAATCCCCAGACAACAATAAAACTAACGGCAATACCAACAATTAGCGGGACAAGGTTTTCTTTAATGATTAAAATAACAATATCTTTTCCTTTAGCGCCGATGGCAAGCCTTGTGCCTATTTCAAAACGGCGCATTTGACTGGAGTAACTTAAAATACCATAAAGGCCTATAGCAGCTAATACCAAACTTAATACGGTTAAAATTGCCGTTACCATAGTGGTAACATATTGATTAAATAATCGCTGAAAACGAGTATCAGACAGTGATTCTAAGGATTTGACACTAAAGCTTGAACTTACTTCTTTAATAGTATTAACCACTTGTTGGCGTGTTAATTGTTGATTTTCTTTGAGTTTGATCACCAAAGAAAGTTTCTCTCTAGTAGTTAAGTCATAAACCGCTGAGCGAGGAATATAAACACGTTCACCGATGTCTTTTTCTGCAGGCAGGTGCACCCCTTTTACCACACCAATAATGGTAAATATTCTGTCGTCACGAAAAAAAACTTTCTTCCCTAAGACCTGTCCTGATGGCTCAAGGCGTTTAGCGACCATATCGTTAACGATCATCACATTACTTTGCTCAAGCACATCGTTTTTATCAAAAACGTTCCCTAAAATGTGTTGTTGACTAAGTAATGAAAAATATTGCTCATCTACGACGCGATAAACTACATTTAGCTTTTGATTATCCTCAAGGGTAGTCAAGCCGGGCCACCATCGTTCAAATGATTCAAACGGCGATTTGGTGTGACTAATAGCGTGCACTTGTGGCAAAAAGGATAATTTTTCTTTTATTTCATCTAGTACTGGTATTGCTTGTTCTGCTGATGGCACATCACTTGTTGACGAGGCTAAAGTAAGTGCCATGACATTAGACACATTAAGCCCAGAGGAAGTATTAATGCTATAAAACGATTCTTTGAATAAAGTGGCACTGATAAAAATCAAAACACTTGCGACGGTCACCTGGCAAATAATCAACAGCTGACGAAAGAGTTTTGAAACCTGCGAGCCAATACCTTTGCCTCCGGTATTCAAAGTAGCAAACAACTGTGATTGTATGACTGTTTTTGTCGCTACTGTTGCTAATAACAAAGATAAAACCAACAAAATAACAACTGAAATACCGACGGTAAAAAGGTTATTCGACATTTCGGCTGAACGGGATAAAGAGGCACCAAAAAATCGCTCAATCAACTCAAAACCAACAAAGGAAACAATTAAAGCAATGAGCATAGAAAAGCACATTAAAATGAGTGATTCACTCAATAATGCACTAAATATATTCGCTCTTTTAGCGCCAATTGCAGCATGAATGGTCATGATTCGTTGTTGTGTCATTGCCCGCGACATCATCAAGTTAGCAATATTCGAAAAAGCAATAATCAATAAACCAATAATGCCTGCAAGTAATAAATACACTACTTTCTTGTTATCACCAACAATGACTTTTTTAAATGAGTGTAAGGCTATTTTTTGTGTTTTACCGGTAAAGCGCTCATCACCCACAATAGCTTCAAGCCATAATTCATTTATAAGCGTAGAGAATATTTGTGCTGCTTGATTAGCGTAGTTATCAATAGATAGTTTACCAATTAGCATACCATTAGTTGTTTGCCACCAAATTTTACGAACGTCCAATGCTGCCGAATTAAAATCCCAAGGTAGCCAAAGTTCAGTTTGTCGATATTTGCTAACGCCACGTCGATATGAATAAATCTGCGGTTCAATATAATTTTTTTTGGTAACCCCGACAATACGAAAATTTGAATCATTAAAACTGATAGACTTGCCAATAATATCCTGGTCCGTCTCGATTGCACGTAGTCCTATCTCCGGTGGGATAGGACTTGCGCTGGCTTAGGGCTGCGCTGCGCTGGCGTGAGTTTTCAAACAGTCTGCACTGCACTGGCACTGGTTTTGCACT
>JALJPB010000150.1 GCA_022969175.1 Colwellia sp.
GCTTGGTGTCTGGCTAATATCCGTTGGCTGGCTCTACGTAACTTAGCTTCTTTACGCGTCAACTCTTCAATCGTCCCACTCCACTCTTTACTGGCATTCGACTTAATCTTACAGCCATCAATGGCAAACATGTTGCGACCAATCAAGCCTTCCTTATCACAAATCATCAACACTTGAGTAAACAACGGTTCAATCTGTGTTTTCATCCGAGCAACAAAGGAAGCAATGCAGGTGTAATGAGGTTGTGCATCTCCCGATAAACTCATGAAAGTAATATTGGTTTCACAGGCATTAGCAATACGACGACTGGAAATCATTCCTCGTGAGTAAGCAAACAATATGATTTTAAGCATCACTGACGGTGGATAGGCGGTTGCGCCGCCTTTATCATTAATAAACCACTCATCAAACCCTGATAAATCAAGATGATTCTCGATAATATGAGCAAGTGCATATTCAAAAGTACCAGGCACAATCTGTTGTGAAAAATCAATGGGGATAAATTTACTTTGGCAGGATAAATCGGGTTTGTAGTTCGCCATAACATTTTACTGTCGGTGAATAATATCTATTAGATCACAAACAAGATCACGGCACAAGGTTAAAAAACGAACAATTCAAAATAATAAAAGGAACATTGAAAATGTTCATTTTTGGAGAAACCCTACAGCCTCAACGCCCTGTTAATGGGCAAAAATTAGTTGGCTAAAATGTTGAGGGACGAAAACAGCCAACTGATTTTTGTCCTATTAAACAGCTTGTTATATTCGGCTTAGCCGCTAACTACCATCAATTTACTTACGCTACTTATTCTTGAATCTTTAAGGACAGTCAAAAGCCGAAATGAAGTATTTAATTTAGTATTAAGTTTAAAGTCAGACCATTCGAATTCTATGTAGAATTTTCCATTTACACCTTGAACCGCAATTAAAGGGGAACTAGGAAAAATGGAGTCTAAAGTATCAGTATTCTCTTGAACGAAATAAAAACCAACGTCTGAAATTAGATAAAAGCTACCCTTTGGAAATGACACTTCAATTTTAATTTTTCCAAACTGACAAGGAAATTTACCTCTTACTATATCTAAGTTTTTTATGTCAGGTGGGTATAAATTACTATTCCATTCTATTTCCGCATCTAAATCTACATAAAAGTTAGATAGCGCCCCAGGGGAACAGCCAAAAGCACTAGATACATAAAAAGACATCGATAGAAAAAGGAGTAACAATTGCTTCATAATGCCTCTAAGAATATAACGCCCACTTAAGCGGACAAAAATAGTTGGCTAAAATGTGAAGCGAAGCGGAACCTAACCAACTGTTTTTGTTCCGTTTGAAGTTCTTATAGTTGGACCATTCCATTTATATAAGTATTTATCTTTGAATCAAATAGGTGGAATATGCTTCTGTTGGTTACGAATATTTGAATTCAAGTGCACGACACTTATAACAAGACTTTCGAACTAACAGAGGCAACATGTTTCAAAACGCATACTCAGGGATTGTCGTCATACCGACTATCTATAAGACCTGCGAGAAACATTACACTAACATATTCCAAGTCATACTTTACGCCTAGGAGGTCGAAAATGAAAGCATATAACGTTGATAATTTCGCTGTCTTAATAGGCATTGATTGGGCAGACCAAAAACATGATGTCTGTGAGCACCCTCTTAATTCTGGAAAGTATCACTTCTCAATTATTAAGAGCAAACCCGAGGCGCTACACGACTGGGCTATGAGCATTAAGAAGCGCTATCCCAACCAGAAAATAGCGGTGGTCTGTGAACTAAAAAAAGGACCTCTCATTTATGCACTAACCAAATATGAACACCTCACACTCTTTACGGTCAATCCCTCAACAGTAGCTAAATACCGCAAAGCTTTTACTCCAAGTGGAGCAAAAGATGACCCTTCAGATGCCTTTGTACAAGTAGAAATACTCACCCTGCATATGGACAAACTGTCCGTTATTGAACCCGAATCAGCATCAGTGCGTTCGTTAGCACAGCTGGTTGAATATCGACGAAGCTTAGTACAATACAGTGTGGATTTATCAAATAAAATAACCGCAGCGTTAAAAAATTACTACCCTCAAGCACTTGAATGGTTTAAAGAAAAGGATACGTTCATCTTTTGCGATTTTATCAGTAAATGGCCGTCACTCGCTCATGCTAAAAGAGCAAAGAAACAAACACTTGTAGACTTTTTCAATAGCCATAACTCACATTACGTTCATGTTAATGAAACGCGTATTTCCAGTATGAAAAGTGCTATGCCATTAACTGAAGACTCAGGAGTAATAGAGCCAAATCAAATGTTGGTAGAAGTGCTCATCAAGCAGTATAAAGTATTACTAAAAGGTATTGAGACGCTAGATAAAGCCATAAAGTTGGCCTATAAAGCACAAGATGATAAAGTGATTTTTGATAGTCTTCCAGGTGCGGGGCCGCAACTTTCACCACGTTTATTGGTGGCCTTTGGCAGCAACAGAGACCGTTATAATGATGCAGCTGAACTGCAAAAATACGCAGGAATTGCACCTGTCATTGAACGTAGTGGTAAGAAAATGTGGACACATTGGAGATACAGTTGCCCAACATTTTTAAGGCAAACCTTCGTTGAATGGGCGGGATTTTCGATACGTTATTCATTTTGGGCAAAGGCTTATTACGAACAACAAAAAAGCAAAGGAAAACAACATAATAGCATCATAAGGTCGTTGGCTTTTAAGTGGATCCGGATAGTATTCCGATGTTGGAAAACTAACACCCCATATAATGAGTCTAAGTATTTAGAGGCATTGAAAAGAAGAGACTCACCACTGTTAAAATTTGCTATAAATAGTTAAATTTTACTAGTTGTCCACCTCAGGGCGTGTTGTTAGCATTATCCTTCTTTGATCTTCCACCCTTTACTTGAAATACATGAACTTGTCCCACTGAAAAATTTATACATTTCCAAAGAGCCATTTATGACACCGTTTGTTGAGCCAACATTAGATTCTGCTACTTGCGCGCATTCAATTGCGTCTTTTTGAAAAAGAGGGTTATCAGCTAACATTTCCCCATGTTGATTATGAACAACTAAAGGTGGGGATTTACTGATAGAACAAGCAGCTACATTTAATAGCAATAAAGTTATTATAAATTTCATAAGTTAATTAATCTTCTAGTAATGCTAACAGCTTATTAGAAGGGTGAAACCAATATTTAAACACGGGTAAAACCCTTCTTTCATGTTTTTTAATAAAAGTTACAATACATGGCTTTATTTATTTTATCAAACAGTTAAGAGCAGCAATGCAAACTGGTCGATGTGTGAAAGAAGGGTTTTACCCTTATTTCACACAAATGCCACTTAAAACCTAACCACTGTAGTTAAATACAGTAGAACTATTAAAGTTATTTATAATATTTTCATCTATTAATATTTACTGTTAGTTCTTTTTATTACCTCTAGGGGTTTCAAAAAGGTGTTTTAAAAATAAAAAACCCCAAGAATTACTTTGGGGTTTTGTTGGCTTAACATCAAATTAATGATTAATCACTAGTTCTATAACTAGCCAATTCAGTAGACAAGCTCACACCTTGCAATTTTAGCTGGTTAACCCGTTGTAAATAAGCCGCACCTTTTAACATGTGTAAGGCAACATCCACCGCACCACGACGAGTATAGTCTTCAAGGTAAGTCCCCTTCACCCAACTATTAAAAGCACCTAAACTTGGACCTGCCCAAATTTGATAATCCATTTCACGGCCTTTTTCACCGGTGTTCGACCATCGAGAACTTAAACCTAAATACCATCGAAAAATTAATGCCATTTTACGCTTAGGGCTACTTTTCGCCCTTGCTAGCATTTCTGGATCACGTTCTTGGAAGAAGGATTCAGTGCCTGTCCATACATCATCTAGGTTTGAGCGGAAAATTTGCTTTTCAATTTTTAAACGCTCATCTGCAGGAATATCTTCAATTGAGTCGTAAGCAACATAAAGCTCGTAAAGCTTTTTAGCACGCATCGCGAACATTGAACCACGTTTTACGACTTGTAGTTTTACGCCCATTTCAAACATATCAGCAGCAGGTGCCATAGTAACATCGGCCATTTCAACCTTAGCTAAAAGTTTACGCGTGTAATCTGATGCACCAGCTTCAATACACGCTTGGTTTACTGAGCCTAGTACAATATAAGCCGCACCCATATTAAAGGCAGCAAGTGTAGCTTCAGGGGTTCCAATGCCGCCACCAGCACCTACGCGTAATGCTGGAGAAAAGTTATATTGTGCTTGTACTTCATCACGCAAGGCAATAATGGTTGGTAGCAAAGTTAAAAACGGACGATTATCAGTATGTCCGCCAGAGTCTGCCTCTGCGGTAATGTCATCAGCCATAGGTACCAGCTTTGAAAGTTCAGCTTGCTCTTGAGTAATTTTGCCTTGAGCTAATAACTTATCAATGAACTTTTGTGGTGCTGGCTCCATAAAGCGGCGACCCACTTCTGTGCGCGATACTTTAGCAATCACTTTATTGCCGATATGCACACTACCATCAGCATTTTTTGAAAGACCCGCTAAACGATACCAAACAATATGTTCGGTTAGTCCTAAATAGGCTGAAGCTTCTACCGTTCTTACCCCTAATTTAATAAAGCGTTCAACTGCGCCACGCTCTAAAGCTTCTTCTGCAGGAGCGTGAATTAGGTTAACGGCATACGGGCCATTTGGCAGTTCTGCTTGAATACGTTTGATAGCATCTTCAACCGCGTCAGGTACTAAACCTGCTGCGCCAAATGAACATAACAGCCCTGCTTTACCCAAAGCAACAACTAGCTCAACTGAAGCAATACCATTTGCCATAGCGCCGCCATGATAAGCGTATTTAACCCCGTGTTGCTTTTTGTAAGCATCGTCACCCAAATCTTCAGGGTTAAGCTTTTGAGCAAAGGCTAATACGTCAGTAGCGCCAGATGCAGTAACGGCATTTGCTACACCAAACTCACTATTAGCTTTAGCCACATAAACGGGTTTGGTTAAGTCCATCAAGGCTGATTTTATTTCAGCATTATTCGTTTTAACTGCTTTGGCATTAACTTTCCACGCCCAGTCGATGGCATTGGCATTGGTATAATTTAGATTTGACATACTTGTTCCTATTTCTTCTTACTTATTCTTATTATTGTATTTTCATAGCTGGATATTTTCAGCTATGTTGACATATAAGCAAAGATGCCGGCCTAAAACACTACCGGCATGACGATAAGTTTCACTTATGCTTCACTTAAGCTTCAATGATACTCAATACGATATCTTTCACTTCATAAATACGCAGGCCATCTTTTGATAAGTTGGCATCACCTATTAAGCGTACTTCACCGCTTTCAGTTATGATTTCGGTAATATGAACATCCAACGACATTTGTTTATTTAATGGCGTTATTTGTCCACGATACTTCCACTTAACCAAAGTAGTGGGCGCAATAAAGCGTGGGTTAGTGAACTGTTTACCTAAGTCATTTTTCAGCGCGTAGGTTTGCATTAATTCAATAATCGCTTCAACACCTAACGATCCTGGCATTACTGGGTCTTGGTGGAAGTGATAACGGAAGAACCAATCGTTAGCGTCGATCGTACGTTCACCATGTACATAAGCAATACCCGCTTTACCACCACCTTCAACAATAGAAACGGTATCGATAAAGTTCATTTGGCCGCCCGCCAATTTGTAATGCGGTTTGTTGGCTGGTGCTTGATAAAGTGCTAATGTTTTATTGGTTAAATCAATGACTTCAATATCAGCTTTTGCCGTATTGTTATCAACAAACCACGGATAAGTCACTTTGCCGTTATCTATGCCCAGTTGATTCGTTAGCGCATCAGCGCCAAAGTAACCAAATACTGCAGTGCCTTTATAAAATAAATCATCACTCGTGCCATTTTCACTTTTTACATAAAGCTCGAAGGTAAAACTTTGAATGATCATACCGCCAGCCATAGTGGTGCTTAACAAGGCTGATTTATTAACGATAGTTTTTCCGCGAAGATCAATTTGTTTAATTAAATCGCCACTACCATCCAAGTTACGGAAGAAGAGATCTTTTTCTGGGTATACCAATGTTGTACCCATGTAGCCAGAAATAAAACCATTGGGTTGTAACGCTATTTCCATAATTAATGAATAAGGCATCCAATTTTCATGGCTGTTTTTGGTGAAATACCAAGCGTTTTCAGGTACATAATATTCAGCAATACAACTTGATGGTTTTTTAAGATCTAGGCGTGTACCTTTCACTTCAATCACTTGGGTAACTACTTGTAAATCACCACATGGTGTACGTGGTGGAATACGACCTTGGTAAACATCAAAGTCGGGCCCAAAACATTTAGAAATATTGCCGGTAGCAAATTCAAACATATGCCATGGGGTAAATGGTGCTTGGTTCGGTACCCGGTTTTGACCATCAACCATTGGCGCTTCAAAATGCTGAATAGGGGTAACGCCTTTTTCTTTGGGTGCGGTTAAATCTGACATCACCTTCATTAATGGGCGCTGTGGGTGTTTAAAGGGCGCTATGCCTCGCTCATCTAATTCTTCATTGCTGTTCGTTACACTGGATGCATTACCATTGGTTTTATTCACAGCACCTACTGACGCACTGTACTTATCAACAGTTAAAATATTACTTGGTAAAGTTACCGGGTAAGGTGAACTCTCATCTTGCTCGGTGATCATTACACATAAGTTTTTGAAATCTACCACTACTTTGCCGTCAAGAATAATATCAATATTCGCTTTTAAGAACGGCTGTGGCAACATGCCCATAGCTGTTACTTCCATGCGATAGGTTAGCGTATTATGCTGCGGAAGTACTTGACCCCGACAACGAACGGTTTGCGACTCGCCCGGCATAGGTTGGAAGCGTGCATTATTAACATTGTTATGCATGCCAAGTGATAACATAAAGAACATCGCCATTTGGCCACAGCCTTCACTCATTAATGAGCCAGCCATTACTTGGTCGCCCTTAAAGTGACAAGGGAAATACCAGTGCTTAGGATCTAAGTCTTTTTGACCTTCCAATAAACCTAGTCCCCAATGGCCACCTGCGGCATCAACTTTAGTGATACGTTCAATCATCAAGAACTTCTCAGAAGAAAATTTTAATGACGGGTTACGACCTTTTTGATTGTATTCAGGGCCAAAACAGCCAGCAACATCACCATTAACTAACTTCAACATGTCGTTATAATCATATTGATCACGGGTACGTTGCATTAATGGCATAAATGAGCTTTTCTTGGCATTCGCCAATTGCGCTTTATCTTTATCGTTATGAATAACGCCCTTACCGTCGGCTAGCTCTTCGTCAGTAAAAAATCCTGCGCAGCCATTACGCATGATCAGTACTTTTTTATCGCCAACATAACAGTCGTAGTGGAAGAAGAATAATAACTGTTCGCCATTTCTGGCATAAGAGTCGATATGAATTTCATAACGCAGGGTTTCGCCGCCAAATGCCATTTCTTCTAAGAAGGTTAATTCGCAATCGAGTAAGCGATAAACACGTTCGCCTTTGGCTTGAAAATCAATGCCGATGTAAGAGATTAATAATAAATCACACTGGCCTGACTCTACTGATACCGACCATGGAATTTGACCATCAATTAAAAACGGCGCATCAACTGGAATGTCGTACTCGGTGCACATGTACGATTTTTTATATTCATTAACGGTAGCTTCAAGTTCGGTTACCCGAGACACCAATAAATAATCAGTGGTTGGTAGGCGTACACGACGCGAGTAACTGTCAATTATGCGAAACTCTTCACCAAATACATTGCCAATATCACCTTCGGCAAATTCGACCAAATCAGCAGTATCCCAAATGATTTTTTTAGGCTTATTAAAACGCTCTTCTAATTGAAGTGGTGGATAGTTATACCCTACTGGCCCTTTAATTTTAAAGCCCGACTCATTAGCCCATTGTCCGTTTGCTGTATTAATACTCGCGCTAACATCTGCACCAATGCGGTCATTAACCAATGAAAGCTCAGGTGCATGCGCTGCGACGTTAACTGCAGGGCTAATTGTTGTTTCAGCTGTTGGCACATAAGCAGGTAACCCTGCACTGGCATTGGCTTGCATTTCAATCAGCTTAGAGATTTGCTGTTGTGCACTTTGGCGAGTAGTCAAAAATGCATGATGCGTAGCAGACTCTTGATAAATTTCTTTACTGACTTTTGAGGTAACGTTAC
>JALJPB010000151.1 GCA_022969175.1 Colwellia sp.
CGTTATCATTTACCATTATCAACAAACCTCTGTGGGCTAGTTTCAATACCCAAACGGGTGAAATAAGTGGTACACCAGAGCAAAGTGATATTGGAGTAACATCAAATATAACTATCAGTGTTAGTGATGATGAATTAACCGCACAACTTACTGATTTTAATATTGAAGTAACAGCTGTTGGTGAGGGAGTTCCTCCTATTCCATCTTCTTATTGTAGTGTTGAATCTAATAATGATTGGGAATGGATAGGCGGGGTTTCAATTGGTGAATTTAGCCAAAACTCAATAGAAAAAGGCTCTGGTTATACTGACCTAAGTGGCTACACTTTTTATGTTAAAGGTGGTAGCGATTCAAATGTAATTCTCGTTGCCGCAGGCGATATTGGTTATGATCGTCGCTGGTTATTCTCCATTGATTTAAATCAAGATGATTCATTTTCTCTAATTGCTGAAGACGGTGAAAGCTTTTATATTGGTGATGGTGACGGTTCAACTGATATTGAAGGCACTTTAAATATACCGCAAGAATTCATCGGTGTTACCACTCGCCTGCGCGTGAATATGCGCACCGAAGGTGGTGACATTTTACCTTGTGGTGAAGATGGTGATGCTGGTTATGGTGATATTGCCGACTTTACCTTGAAAATATTAGGGGATGCACCTGATATTACCGGCACGCCAAATACATCAATATTATTGGGAAATAATTATAACTTTACACCAACAAGTTTTGATATAGATGGCAACGAATTATCTTTTGCTATTGAAAACGCGCCTCTATGGAGTATTTTTAATACCGACACGGGTCAATTAAGTGGTGAACCAACAAGTGATTATATTGGTCTTTATGAAAATATTATTATTACCGTTACTGATGAATTTGGTTTCAGTAGCAGCTTGCCAGCATTTAATATAAATGTGCTTGATAACATGCCTCCGGTTATTAATACCCCAGCTAATATTGTGATTGCCGCTAGTAATGCCACAGGAACACTTGCTTCAAATGATGCCATTATTAACTATTTAACCTCTGCGGTAGCACTAGACGCTGTTGATGGCTTGGTTTTTGTTAGCCATAACGCACCTGAACTTTTCCCATTGGGCGAAACAACGGTGACATTTTATGCAACCGATGGCTCAGGCAATGAAGCAACAACACAGTCTACTGTGACCATTACCGATCAAAGCCAACCTGAAATTACCTTACTCGGAAATTTCGCAATGACAATAAACTACGGTGAGGTCTATAACGAACCGGGTTTTAGCGCACTTGATAATGTTGATGGCGAGCTAACGCAAAGTGTTGTTGTTACAGGTAACGTCATTAGCACGTTGTTAGGTTTATATACCTTAAATTATAACCTTGCAGATAGCGCTGGTAATAATGCAGCACAATTAACTCGCCAAATAACAGTCGTTGATATTACCGCGCCAATTATATCTGTACCTTCAAATATTGTCATAGCAGCGCTTAATGCAGATGGCACAGCAATAATCGATAATGAAATCGCCGCGTTTTTAGCGTCGGCAACAGCCTCTGATAATGTTGATGGCCCACTAACGGTTATCCATAATGCTACTGGGGTATTAGCACTAGGCATCAATACCATCACTTTTAGTGCTACGGACAATGCAGGTAATACTGCTACCGCTCAAACACAAATTACCATTGTTGATCAAAGTAAACCTGTCATTACTTTAATTGGTAATACCTCAATTACCTTAAGTCTAGGTGAGGATTACAATGAATTGGGTTTTACTGCTCTAGATAATGTTGATGGTGTTCTTACGCAAAGTGTTATTGTCACAGGTTACGTTAATAACGACTTATCAGGGCTATATACCTTGAATTATAACCTGACAGATACTGCTGGTAACTATGCAGCACAGTTAACTCGTCAAATAACAGTAGTTGATATTACCGCGCCAATTATATCTGCACCTACAGATATTGTCATAGCGGCCCTTAATGCTGAAGGAACACCAATAATAGATAATGAAATCGCCGCGTTTTTAACCGCGGCTACAGCCTCTGATATTGTTGATGGCCCACTAACGGTTAGACATAATGCTCCGGATGTATTAGCGCTAGGCATGCATACAATCACTTTTAGTGCCACAGACAATGCGGGGAATACCACTACAGCCCAAGCAAAAATTACCATTGTGGATCAAAGTAAACCTGTCATTAGCTTAATTGGTAATACTTCAATCACTTTAAGTTTTGGTGAGCTTTATAGCGAACTTGGCTTTACTGCAATAGATAATGTTGATGGCAATCTAACGGATACGGTTATTGTTGAAGGTACAATTGACAGCTATAAAATTGGCACTTACACCCTAACTTATCGCGTTACTGATGCCACCAATAATATATCAACTGAAGTAACTAGGCAGATTACAGTACAAGATGCTGATGCTCCGGTTGTTACAGCACCGAATAATATCATTATTGCCGCAATAAATGCCGATGGCGTTTCAATTGATGTCGATATTATCAATGACTTTTTGCTATTTGCCACGGCAATTGACAATGCTGACTCTGAGATGAAAGTAACCAATGATTCTCCTGAAATATTCCCTATTGGAGTGACTGTAGTTACCTTCTCTGCTACTGATAGTTCTAGTAATACAGGTACTGCGCAAGCAATTGTTACCGTATCCGATCAAAGTGCACCGATTATTATACTTGAAGGTGAAACAAGCATAACCCTAAGTATCAACGCGCTTTATATCGAGCCTGGTTTTAGCGTATTGGATAATGTTGATGGCGATCTAAGTGAGGCTGTTATTATTGAAGGTATCATTGACCACTCTACTGTCGGCACATATACCTTAACTTATAGCGTTACTGATGCAGCCGAGAATATGTCAATTGAGGTCACCCGACAGATCACCGTGCAAGATGCTACAGCTCCGGTTGTTACGGCTCCTAATAATATAATTATTGCTGCAACAGACGCCGATGGCGCTTCTAGTTATATCAACGTTATTAATGACTTTTTGCTATTTGCTACGGCAAATGACATTGTTGACTCAGAGGTAACAGTAACCAGTGATGCTCCTGAAACATTCCCACTTGGCATTACTGAAGTTACCTTTTCTGCGACTGACAACTCGGGTAATACAGGGACTGCGCAAGCAACTGTTACCGTAACCGATCAAAATTCACCGGTTATTATACTTAATGGTGAAGCAAGCATAACCCTAGATATCGATACGCTTTATATTGAGCCTGGTTTTAGCGCATTGGATAATGTTGATGGCGACCTAAGTGAGTCAGTTAATATAGAGGGCTCGATAGATACCACATTAGTCGGTATTTATACCTTAACTTACAATGTAAGTGACGTCGCTAGTAACGCTGCTACTGAGCTAATACGTGAAGTCGTGGTTATTGATTTTACTCTTATTGATACTGATAACGATGGTACACCGGATGGTGATGACGCATTTCCTTTTGATGACTCAGAAACCAGCGATAACGATGGTGATGACTTAGGCGATAATATCGACCCCGATGACGACAATGACGGTGTTCTTGATATTAACGACGCTTTTCCATTGATTAGCCTCAATGGACTTAAAGATTCAGATAATGATGGCATACCAGATGACTGTGGAACTAACTGCTTTAATATGTTTTCAGACACGGACGATGATAACGATCTTATCCCAGATATCGATGAAATTTTCTTTGGTCTCAACCCGTTAGATGCTAGTGATGCAGATGCTGATTTAGATGGTGATGGACTCAGTAACCTCAATGAATTTTTATCTGGCAGTGATCTTTTTCAAGACAGTACACCGCCGGTAATTTTCATTAACGACAACCTTATTGTTAATGCCTCTGGCCCACTAACACCCGTAGATTTAAGTGATGTTAGTGCCACTGATTTAGTTGATGGCAACGTAATGGTTCAAGCCTCAACGATGGGTCCATTTACTACCGGAAGTCATACCATCGTATGGCAAGCGACGGATATTGCAGGGAATATGGCTTCAGTAGAACAAGTACTTATTGTTCAGCCCTATATCAATATTAATATGCCCGCAAAAGCACAAGAAGGAGATGAAGTCAGTTTAGACTTTACTTTAAATGGCAAACCGGCATTTTACCCTGTAGAAATACCCTACTCAGTACAAGGCAGTGCCCTAAGCCCTGAGGATCATGACTTAGTGTCTGGTATTGCAATTATTGAACAAGGAACGCAGACAAAAATTAACTTTACTATAGTTGATGATGGTAATGATGAAGGTGACGAACAGATAGTCGTAGTATTAGGCCAACCGTTCAATGCAGCTCTAGGGGAATTCTCTGAGAAAAGCTTAATCATTAGTGAAGAAGTTGTTTTACCCGCTTTATCATTAATAGCCAAACAAGCTGAACAACGAGTACGTATAATAACAAACAACTTAGGGATAGTTACGGTATCAGCGGTTGTTGAAAATGCGGTTGATTTAACAGATTACACCTTAAATTGGCATGTCTCTAATGCAATAGTTAGTTTTAGTACTGACATCAATAGCATAAATTTTGATCCGTCAAATTTAACAGCTGGTCTCTATAACGTTCAATTAGATATCATCCATAAAGTTGATATTCAAAAGACGACATCAATGACATTAGATTTAGTCGTATTATCTCAACAGCCAATACTCACTGCTGCACAAGATAGTGATAATGACGGTATTGATGATATTACTGAAGGATTAACCGATAGTGATGGTGATGGGGTTGCTGATTATGCCGATGCGCTTACTAACAGAAACTTATTACAAGGACATGAAGGAAGTCAGATTGAACAACAACAGACATTTATCTTGCAAAGCACCAGTGGTACAAGGTTAACGTTAGGACAAACAAGCTTGGCTGCTAACAACAATAGTGCTCAAATATCCACTACAGATATCTCAATGTTTGGCTTAACATCTGACGGGAGCGACAATAACTATGTTTTCCCTATTGGTTTATATGACTTTGAAGTCCATGGTTTACCACAAGCGGGCGACTCTGTAGAAGTAATTATAGCCCTGATGGGAGCAATTCCAGAAAACGGTGTTTACCGCAAATTTGTTGCTGATAACTGGGTTGATTTTGCAGAAGACAGTAAAAATATACTCGCCTCAGCACCAGGAAGTTTAGGCATTTGTCCAGCCCCTGGTCATGAAAGCTATCAGCCGGGTTTAACTGCAGGATACTTCTGCTTATCACTAACCATTGAAGATGGCGGCATGAACGACTCAGATGCCATGGTAAATGGTATTGTAAAAGACCCTGGAGGCATTGCGGTTTACACACAACCTGATGAGATAGTCATTCAACCTATTGAGGAAATAAAAACTAAAACCTCAGGCGGAAGTATATTTATTTTACTTCTCGTTATGTTGTGTGCCCTTCGACAAAAGAGATTTATGCAGATTAATTAACTTTAGCTTTATTGCTAATAAGTAAAGGTATAAAAAAACCGCTGACTATAAAAATAGTCAGCGGTTTTTTAATAATATTTATTGTGCTTTTAGTAGTTATTCACTAGAGATTAAGTCAAAACGATATGCAGAAAAAGAAAAAATAATGCCCGTCAGTGATTAACTAACAGGCATTAAACAGTACGACATCATTTTATATTAATTATTGTACAGCAATTCAATAATACTCTTTAAATAATCATTACTTGCTACTTAATCAATAACTAAGGGCTCAAAACTCTTCACCAGGTCGTCAATAGCTTTCATTTGTATTAAATAAGGTGCTAATTTATCAAGTGGTAACGCGCAAGGTCCGTCACATTTAGCGATGCTAGGGTCGGGATGAGCTTCAATAAACAAACCTGCGATACCAATTGCCATACCACTACGGGCGAGCTGCGTTGCTTGTGCACGACGACCATCAGCTGAATCTGCTCTGCCTCCGGGTTTTTGTAAGGCATGGGTTGCATCAAATATTACTGGGGCATAGCTTTTCATTTCGTCCATTGCCAGCATATCAACAACTAGGTTGTTGTAGCCGTAGCAACTACCACGCTCACACAAAATAATGTTTTCATTACCCGCTTCACCAAACTTAGTAATGATATGACGCATTTCATGAGCAGCTAAGAATTGTGGTTTCTTGACATTAATAATTGCCCCAGTTTTGGCCATAGCAACCACTAAGTCTGTTTGGCGAGCAAGGAAAGCAGGTAATTGAATCACATCAACAACCTCACTAACAGGTTGAGCTTGATAACTTTCATGAACATCTGTGATGATGGGCACATTAAACGTTGACTTTATTTCTTCAAATATTTTCAGGCCTTCATCTAATCCGGGACCACGATATGAATTAATTGATGAGCGGTTGGCTTTATCAAAAGACGCTTTAAAAACATAAGGAATACCTAATTTTTGCGTAACTTCAACATAGTGTTCTGCAATTTTCATTGCTAAATCACGAGACTCAAGTACATTCATACCGCCAAATAAAACAAAAGGTTTATCATTAGCAACGTCGATGCCTGCCACTGAAACTGATTGAATGGTCATATTTTTCCCAAATTAATGTTCACTGATTAATAGTTGGTAATTAGCTACCAATAATTCTTAATAATTGGCCACAAATCCAAGCCATATAGGTGCCTAAAGCATAACCTAGTACCGCAAGTAATACCCCAACAGGAGCAAGTGAAGGGTGAAAAGCTGAGGCAATAACAGGTGCTGATGCTGCACCACCGATGTTTGCTTTACTGCCCACAGCTAAGTAAAAAACAGGCGCTTTAATAACGCGGCCAACGATGAATAACAAGGCAACATGCACCAGCATCCAAATGAGACCAATTACTATATATTTAGGTGCTTCGATAATTTGGGCAATGTCCATATGTAGACCAATCGTAGCCACTAAGACATATAAAAAACTACTACCAATCTTTGAGGCACCTACAGCTTCTAACTGTCTTACTTTAGTAAAAGAAAGCGCTAAACCTATTGAGGTCACTAAAACAATAATCCAAAACAGTTTACTGTGCAGACTAAATTTCTCTAACTCAGGATAATTAGCTTGGAAATATGGTACAAGAAAATCAGCCACTAAGTGAGCAAAACCTGCTGCGCCAAAACCAACAGCCAGTATCAGCATAAAATCTTTTAATTCAGGACGGCGCGCATGTTCACGCTCAAATGCTTGCACTTTATCAATAAGTTTATCAATACCTGATGTATCTGCACCAGTTTTTGCATCAATGCGTTTATGATTCGCGGCAAAATAAAGTAAAAAAGCCATCCAGATATTTGCCACTATGATGTCTACGGTAACCATAATGGTAAATATTTTGCCATCGGCCCCGTAGATTTCTTTCATTGCGAGCATATTGGCGCCTCCACCAATCCAACTACCAGCAAGAGCGGCCATACCACGCCAAACAGCGTCAGGCCCTGTCACTCCAATCATCTCAGGCCAGATTACCGATACCAATAACAAAGCAATTGGACCACCGATAACGACGCCGACAGTACCCGTTAAAAACATAATGAGTGCTTTATTACCCAATGCCATAATAGCTTTTAGATCAATACTTAGGGTCAGTAGCACTAAACAGGCCGGTAATAAATAATACTTAGCTACTTCATCTACTTGGCTAAGCTCAGCACTAACAATGCCGAAAGTATTAAGTAATGACGGCAGTAAATAACACATTAATAATGCTGGCACATATTTATAAAATTTTTGCCAAATAGGGTGTTTACTATTAGAGGTGTAAAAAACAAAACCTAATATTAATGCTAATACACCAAAAACGGTGGCGTCATTGGTAATTAATGGCGTATTGGTCACTAGATGTTCTTGCATTTATTTAGTCTCTTGGGATGTTTTATTATTATATTTATCGCATTACTTTAGCATAACACCTTAGTATTTTGCTTAATGTAATGCAGGCTCTGCAACAGTAATATTATCTAATTGTATTTTAAGTAATTGAGCAGCAGGATCTTTAGGACATTTTTGCACAAAATAACGATAATCATCAACAGCGACCTTAAAGCAGTCGAGCTGATGAAGCAGGAAGCCACGATCACGACGTTCAAAAGGATCATCCGGGCTTAAAGT
>JALJPB010000152.1 GCA_022969175.1 Colwellia sp.
GTACTGACATAACACCATTAGAGGGATCAAATATCACCCGTGCCGGTGCTGTTATTGGTGTGCCATTTTCGGCAACGTCTTTTTTTACATCTTCAATGGTTTCGCTGTCACAACCACTTAAACCAAGTGCGCTGATAATTGCAAGACTGAGAACTAGCTTATTCATTTTATCTCCCCAAGGACTAATCTATTGGTGTTCTTATTACTTTGTATTTTATTGTTATGTTTTTGTTTAGCTTTTAATTACGAAATTTTTAATTTTCCTAATAAATGATGGAATAAAGAACTAAATAATACTTCCATCATCAAAATCCAACTTGTTCGACCAGTTAAACTTAACCCAAGATTTGACAATGTGCTAGCCCTTTTTGGTTTTCTCGGGAATTATTTTATTTTTTTAACGACTATTAGACAAATTTGCTCGTCAGTCAACTTGCTAAAGAGTAGAATCACCAACTTATTAGAATCAATACTGAAACGAAAATGTTTGACTATCAAATAAAAGAAAATTGTTTAACAGGTAAGAAAATCCTCGTCACAGGCGCCGGTGATGGCATTGGCCGTCAGGCAGCATTAAGTTATGCCAAATTAGGCGCAACGGTTATTCTATTAGGAAAAACAGTCAAAAAACTAGAAGAGGTTTATGATGCTATTATTGCTCAAGGTAGTAATGAACCCGCTATTATCCCGCTAGATTTAAAAGGGGCCACTAAACAAAATTATATTGATATGTCTGCCACTATCGCAGAACAGTTTGGCCAGTTAGACGGGGTATTATTAAATGCTTCGATGTTAGGTGAGCTAACGCCCTTTACTCAAATAGAGCAACAAATATTTGATGATGTGATGAAAGTTAATGTAACTGCACAATATTTAATCGCTCAAGCGCTAATTCCAACAATGCTGTTAGCTGAAAATGCATCAATGGTATTTACTTCGTCAGGGGTTGGTAATCAAGGTAGGGCTTACTGGGGTGCTTATAGTATTTCAAAATTTGCTACTGAAGGCATGATGCAAGTTATTGCGGATGAATATGAAAACACCGTATTGCGTACTAATGCGATTAATCCTGGCGCAACTAAAACTAATATGCGCGAAACTGCTTATCCTGCAGAAGATAAAGATCATTTAGCAACACCTGCGGATATTATGCCACTGTATATTTATTTGATGAGTGATGACAGTATTGAAGTGAACGGCCAAACACTAAAGGCCCAAGAATAAAGGTTCAACAATAGTCTTTATTATTAGGCTGTTGGTAATACATCGGCCTTTTATTTTCTAAACTATCTATGAATAAATTAGCTATTAACAAACTATTCAATAATGTAAATACCTCTACTAAAGCTAAGCATTAATAAATTTATTAATGCGTTCAGCTGTTTGTTGTGGCTGTTCCATATGCACATGATGCCCGCCCTTTAAATCATAACTTACAAAGTTACTAAACTTTGGGCCAAAGTGAGCAATGCCACTGGTAACCATATCATGCCCTTTTGTGCCATGAATTAATTGAACCGGACATTTTATATCATCTATAAACTGCTCAGCTTGAGATAGAGTTAACCGGTAAGGTGAAACATTTCGAAGGCGGCTATCAGCACGCCATTTATAGCCTTGTCCTTCTTTAACTAAGCCTCTTTTAACAATAATTTTTGCTTGGCCGTAATTCATATCACTTACAGCAACCCTTGCCTTTATCGCTGAGTCTGCTGTTGGATGCAGACTTTTAGTTTTTGACATACTTTTATTTTGCAAATAATTAGCAGAGTTTTTAAGCCGGCTTGTCATGCCTTGTCTTAATTGGGAAGTTGTTTTATCCGCTTCAGCGCTGATAAAACCGATAGAATCAATCAGTGTTAAAGACTTAACTCGTTCAGGAAATGCAGCAGCAAAAGCAGAGGCGATCATTCCACCCATTGAATGAGCCACTATATCGATGTTAGACCAGTTATTTAACTCAAATAATTGAAGTAAATCATATACCCAATCGATAAAATGATAATGAGCATCTTGCGAGCGGTGTGACGAAAAACCGTGACCTGGCCAATCAATCGCTATGATACGTTTGTTTGATAAATAAGGCATTAAAGGAGTAAAACTTGCGGCGTTATCTAACCAGCCATGAAGGCATAAAACAATCTCATTTTCATCATCACCACAAGCTAAACCATGCAGTGACAATACACCGATATCATAACAAATTTCTTCGATTTCAGTTTCTGACATATCTCTTTTATACTCACAATAAGGGCACTGATTTTTCTAATTTAGTCTTTAGTCTTTAGTCTTTAACAAGGTTAGCATCAAAATTATTAACCGCCGTTAAAAGGGTAAATGAGCTAAGCTCTAGCTTTTAACCTGCTTAGAAAAACTATCATAGCTAAAGCAAGGCCAGACCAAATTGTCACCCACAGCACTTCTGGAATTCCTGTTGATGCAGACAATGTTGCACCATCACCTAAATCTCTACCATCTAAAAGGTAAAGAGGACTAAACAAGCTATTGAGTAAAACGATAATACCAAGAAGTTGAACAAAATTTTGCAACATTGTTAACCGCTTTAGCTTTATTGTCATAATAAACATTGTTATTAATGAACCTAAAATGATTATCGTTAATAAATCTCTCGCCCATAATAAAATAGAAACAGAAAGTAATAGGATAATAAAACCGGAAAAAAATTGTGCCAGTCTTTGATGTTGCCCTGCAAAACTATAAATTAAACCGCCCCAAAGAATTGCGCCAGCATAACCAAAAAAACTAATAACAAAAGCACTGCCACCTTGGGTAGTACATAACCCTGCACCATCGGCGAATAATTGAATTCTAATAATAGCGCCACCAGTAGCAAGTGCAGCTAAACCATGGCCTATTTCATGGAAGTAACTTTCTAGCCAGTTAAAGGGAATGGAAACAATGGGTATTTTTCGAATAATTGCACCGGCAATTAAAAACAGCCAAAACTGATGTTTTTGCCAAAATGAAAGTGATTTAGATTGAGCTACATCAGAAGAGAATGAATCAGGCAAGTAGGTCTACCCCAAAAACTTGCTGGATATTATCTCGCTGAGATTGGTTTTCTATTGATTGATAAGCAGATATAGCGGTAAAATTTTGCTCACTTGGTTGGTCATAACCCGTATTTTTAGCTTGCTGTTGGTTAGGCTGTTTAGCATCTTGACGTTGAATAAGTTCAATAGCTTGTGGGTCAATATCTAGCCGATCTTTTTGTTTTTGCTGTGGTTTTTCTTCTTTATCAAATTGTACACGAGCAACGTCCTGCCGATTAATAACAGAACCTTGTACATTTGTACCGCCACTTATCTTACTATTGATTGACAAGTTAGCTTGTGAATTTGATATTTCCATCTCTCTAATTTAGCAAATTTTCACCGAAGTTGAAAATATTTATTATTTTCCTGGTAACTTTTTCCAAGAAACCGTGTCTCTGACATAAACCGGTTGAGCATTCTCAGGCAATACACTCATCCCTTTTTCAAAGCCTGCAATACCGATAACTAACATTGCTTTTGCTTCAGGAAATAATATCTCTGGTGAGTCACCATTCGACTTTAAAGAAGTTAGATCATCGGTGTAAGCATCCCACCCTGAGCCTACGCCATAAGCTTGTTCGACAACTTTTGATAACCTTTGTTTAACTTCACCCGGAGCGGTAACCGCTTCACTAATTTTAGGCTGCATAATATTGTTTTCATCAAGCTGATAATAACCATTATAAACCTCAGACATTCGAGCATCTATTGCTGCAATCACCTGAGTTTCTTTATGATTGATATAAGCCAGCTGCGCCATAGCTTGAAGTGTTGATACACCAACAAGTTTTAAATTAGCTGAGTATGCTAGGCCTTGAGCAACGCCAATACCAATTCGAACGCCGGTAAAGCTACCGGGACCTTGACCATAAATCAAACCATCGAGCTGGCTTAACTTACAGCCAACTTCTTTTAATACCTCATCAATCATCGGCAATAAACGCAGGCTATGGGATTGAGGACACAGTTCATAACGACTAATAACCTTGCCGTTAAATTGTAAAGCTACAGAACAAGCTTCTGTTGAGGCATCGATGGCCAAATAATTCACGTTATTCTCTCTTATATTCTTTAAACTAAAAACATTAACTGATCAGACTATATTAACTAGTTATATCTTGTAAAAATTGTGCAGCTTGACCTAAATCACGACTACGCTTCATCAAAGGTAGGCTTTTCAAAAACACTTCACCATAGGGGCGATTCACTAAACGATCATCACAAATGACTAAAATCCCTTTATCACTGATATCACGAATTAACCGCCCTACCCCCTGCTTCAAGGCGATGACCGCTTGAGGCAATTGAATTTGGCTAAAGGGATCACTACCTTGACGCCGAACTTCTTCACATCGAGCTTGCAATAATGGATCATCAGGTGATGCAAAAGGTAATTTATCAATAATGACACAGGTCAGTTTATCTCCTCTAACATCGACACCTTCCCAAAAACTGGCCGTTGCTAACAATATAGCTTGTGGGTCTTCAATAAATTGCGCTAATAACTTAGCTTTACCCATTTGCCCTTGCACCAATAAAGGATTATCAATTTTATCCGCTAAATGCTCTGCCACTTGGTTCATCACTCGGTAACTGGTAAATAACATAAAACATGCACCGTTACTTGCAGCAATTAAAGGTATAGCGAGTTCTGCTAAAGCTAAGGCTCGATTTTTATTATTGGCTTCGGGTAAATAACGCGGAACAATTAACTGTGACTGTTGTTGGTAATCAAATGGGCTATCAAGCAGTAAGTTTTTTGCTTGTTGTAGACCTAAATGTTTAGCAAAATGATCAAACTTACCATCAACAGCCAATGTTGCAGAGGTAAAGATCCAACCAGCACCAGAGTCTTTGACATAATCACTAAATTTTTCTGCAACCGTTAACGGTGTTTGATGTAAAACGACATGTCGAGGAGTGGTCTCATACCAGAAGCTCATACTGCAGTCATCAAACTTTGCCATTATGTCGTATTTACTGAGTAAGTTAACCGCACGTTCAAAACAGTTATCTATAGCTTCGTTACGAGAAATACATAATTTTATTACTTGATAAAGAAAATCCAGATCTGTTTTTAATGCTTGAAAACATTGAAATAATACAGACTGCTTGGCTTTTTCACGCCAATTACCCCGCTCAGGATCGTAATTAAACAATAATCTAAAGCTTTGTGCTGTTTTTTGTAATTTCTCTGCAGCTTTGCCAAGTTGTTTCACATCGGTTAACGAAGTCCGATAGACTTGTAGCACATCGGTACACAACTCAACTAGTTGACGTGTTGAAAAAGCATCACCAAAATATTCACTAGCAATATCTGGAATTTGATGGGCTTCATCAAAAATTATTACATCAGCTTTTGGGATTAATTCTCCAAAACCTGTCTCTTTTAATGCCATATCTGCAAAAAACAGATGATGATTAACCACCACTAGATCAGCATCAATCGCCTTTTTACGGGCTTTTATAAGATAGCAGTCATCGTAATCAGGACAATCTTTAGCTAAGCAGTTATCAACGGTACTGGTAACAAAAGGAAAAATAGCCGAATTTTCTTGAACACTAACTAACTCACCAATATCACCACTTTGAGTACTGGTTGCCCAAGATTTGACTTTCACCAAATCAGTTAAGGTTTGGGCATCAAGTTGACCACGAGTTTCTTGATATTGATTTAAGCGGTAACGACATAAATAATTCGACCGCCCTTTCAATAAAGCCATCTGTGCATTGCTAGCCAATGCTTTACGAATAAGAGGAAGATCTTTATGAAACAATTGTTCTTGCAGATTCTTAGTCCCAGTAGAGACAATGATTTTTTTCTCACTGAGCAGTGCAGGAATTAAATAAGCAAACGTTTTACCCGTCCCTGTACCCGCCTCAACAATTAATGACGACTTTTGCTCGATAGCTAAACCGACTTCAATAGCCATATCTGTTTGCGCTTGTCGAGGGGAAAAACCGTTAATGGCTTTAGCTAATAAGCCATCTTTTGAAAAAGCTATTTCTACAGGGGTCATTAATTGGTAAAAGCTTATATTGAATGAGGTAAAAAACTCGCCCTCATTAACCAGAAATTAAGCGCTATTATAATCGGCTTTTAATGCAATGAAAGTCTTTTAGTGTGATATAAGCGAGTTTAAACAAATATATCAAGATGAGGTTTGTGATCTTTATCTTCGGTAATCACTGACTCTTCCTCTTTATCACTTTCTGTAGCTGTATTGTTATCATCTTTTGATTGAGCTTGGTGCTGTGGTTTATTTTCATCTTCCTCGGCACCTGAAATGAAATAATATTCATGATTTTCAAGATGGTCAGGGTCATCTTTTAACTTACCTGTCGCCGCTTCTTTTAATAACGCTTTAACTTTTAGGTTAGTGGGTTTAATCGGTACTGGCACAACACGTGTTAGCTGTGTGGTAAAAATATCCATCTAATGTACCCCTAAGTTTCAAATAAATTTATGACTAATTAATCACTTCATATCCCAATTATCGGATAAAAATCAATAAACTTTAATATCTTATACAATTTTATAATAACAGAACGATAATAAAAGCTTGCGAGCCTGTAAATTTTCTCGTACTGTACAAATTAATTGTACAAGTATTGATTTTATATTGTCAGTATTTACCTATTAAATAAATTTAACGAGCAGATAATGACTTTTAACCTGAACACGCTACATCACCATCATCATACGAATTAGCCACTCAGGTATATTCGCTGAGGGGCTATGGACCTTTTAGTGGATTAGTTAAATTTAGACCAAATTCTAAACCCCCGAAAGAGTCCAACTCTCTCGGGGGTTTTTCGCATTTTGCAAGGTTGAAAATTGTATATACATGCGAAGCTTTGATGAAAACAAACAGAACGTTTACAAATTTTAAGACTTACTACAGGAAAATAAAATGACTACTCAACCACGTTTACGCATCGCTATGCAAAAATCAGGAAGATTAAGCGAAGATACTCAAAGTTTACTTAAACGCTGCGGCTTAAAACTCAATGTTTCCGACCGTCGTTTATTAGCACACGTAACGAATATGCCTATTGATATTATGCGGGTAAGAAGTAGTGATATTCCTGGACTTGTCATGGACGGCGTTTGTGATTTGGGGATAGTGGGTGATAATACTTTAGAAGAAACCGCATTAGAGCGTGAACTTTTAGGAAACAAAGCCGAATACATTCGCACCACAGGCTTAAACTTCGCCGCTTGTCACTTGTCTATCGCTATGCCAGAGGAGTTTGACTATCAAGGCATTGAAAGTTTGAACGGTTTACGCTTTGCAACCACTTATCCACAATTATTAAACCGATTTGCCAAAGAAAAAGGGATTGAACTCGACTTTTGTTTATTAAAAGGCTCTGTTGAAGTTGCCCCTCGTGTTGGATTAGCAGATGGTATCTGTGACTTAGTATCAACAGGCGCAACCTTAGAAGCTAATGGCTTAAAAGAAGTGGAAGTTATATTTCGCTCTAAAGCCTCATTAATTCAAACAGCTGCACCGCTTGATGATAGCAAACAAAAAATTCTTGATACCTTATTGCCACGTATTCAAGGGGTAATGAAAGCAAAAGAAAGCAAATATATTATGTTGCACGCACCAAAAGATAAGATCAGCGAAGTTAGTTTACTTATGCCCGGCACTGAAACACCAACCATTTTACCTTTGGCTGGGCGTGACGATTTAGTTGCGGTACATGTAGTAGCGACTGAAACTTTTTTCTGGGAAACAATGGAACAACTCAAAGAGCTGGGCTGTCACTCAATACTTGTTATGCCAATTGAAAAGATGATGGGCTAAACCATCATGGATAATCAAACTTTGCCTAATCAGATCATCAATTGGTCTGCACTAACCAAAGACGAGCAAAACGAAACGTT
>JALJPB010000153.1 GCA_022969175.1 Colwellia sp.
TGCCTATGTTCCTGTTAATGAATTGTTAGAGATTAACGGCTTAGATGAAGAAATAGTTGAAGCCTTACGAGAACGAGCGAAAGAAGCGATTACTACTCAAGCATTAGCGAGTGAAGAAACACTTGAAGGTACTGAACCTGCAGCTGATTTATTGGCACTTGACGGTTTAGAACGCCATTTAGCATTTGTACTTGCTAGTCGTGGTGTTATTACCCTTGAAGATCTAGCTGAGCAAGGTGTTGATGAAATAGCTGATATTGAAGAATTAGATGAAGCCAAAGCGGGCGAGCTTATTATGGCTGCTCGTAATATTTGTTGGTTTAACGAAGAATAATTTCCCCGGGAGAAAATCATAGATGTCAAACGTAACAGTTGAAGATCTAGCTAAAGAAATCGGAACACCGGTGGATCGTTTGATTAGCCAGTTGGCTGATTCAGGCGTGAAAAAAGTGGTAACTGATTCAGTAACACAAGAAGAAAAAGTAACCTTGTTAGAACATTTGAAAAAACAACATGGTGACAACTCTGCTTCAAAACCGAGCAAAATGACCCTTAACCGAAAAACTAAATCTACTTTAGTGCTTGGTCATGGTAGTAAAGCAAAATCGGTACAAGTTGAAGTTCGTAAAAAACGCACATATGTCAAACGAAGTGATGTTGAACTACAGCAAATTGCAGAAGCTGAGGCAAAAGTAGTTGCCGAAGCAGCTGAGAAAGCAGAAGCAGAAGCAGCAGCCAAAGCTATTGCCGATGCTAAAGAAGCTGAAAATGTTAAAGCTGCCACTGCCGCAAAAGCAGAAGTTGCTGCTGAAGCTGCAGCAAAAGCAAAAGTTGAGGCTGCAGAAAAAGCTAAGCAAGCAGCACTCGCTAAAGCTAAAGATATAAAAGAAGGGAAGATTGCTCCTGAACCAGTGAAAGTTGCTGAATCAGAAGAATCAAAAGCACTTCGTCTTCAACAAGAAAAAGAAGTGGCTGCTAAAATTGAAGCAGAAGCTAAAGAAGCTGCTGAAGCCGCTCGTAAACTTGCTGAAGAAAATGAAGATCGTTGGAAGCAACAAGAAACAGAGCGTAAAGCTAAAGAGCAAGAAGTTGTTCATTTAACCTCTTCTAAATATGCTCAAGAAGCTGAAGATAAAAATGATTCAGCTGATGAAGGTAATCGTCGCCGTCGTAAGAAAAAAGGTCCTCAAGATAGAAATTCTCGTGGAGGACGTAATAAAGGAAGAGGCAAGTTAAGTTTAAATGCCCCTGATAGTTTAAAACACGGTTTTACAAAACCGGTTGAAACAAAAGTACAAGACATTCGTATTGGCGAAACTATTTCAGTTGCTGAACTTGCCAATAAAATGGCGAAAAAAGGTGCTGAAGTTGTTAAAGCAATGTTCAAAATGGGCGCAATGGCGACTATTAATCAAGTCATTGACCAAGAAACTGCAGTATTAGTTGCAGAAGAAATGGGCTTTAACGTTGTTATTGTAAAAGAAAACGCTCTTGAAGACGCTGTGTTAGCAGACCGTGATGTATCAGGCGAAGCTGTTACTCGAGCACCAGTTGTTACTATCATGGGTCATGTCGATCATGGTAAAACATCATTACTTGATCATATTCGAGAAGCAAAAGTCGCTGACAGTGAAGCTGGTGGTATTACACAGCACATTGGTGCTTATCATGTAGAAACTGGTCACGGTATGATCACTTTCTTAGATACTCCAGGTCATGCCGCGTTTACGGCTATGCGTTCACGCGGGGCTAAAGCAACCGATATAGTTATTATTGTTGTTGCCGCTGACGATGGTGTAATGCCACAAACTATTGAAGCAATTCAGCATGCTAAAGCATCCGATGCACCAATTATTATTGCTGTAAACAAAATGGATAAAGAAGCTGCCGACCCAGACCGTGTTAAGAGTGAATTATCTCAACATGATGTGCTTTCTGAAGAGTGGGGCGGAGAAGTACAATTCGTTCATGTTTCAGCAAAAACTGGTTTAGGTATTGATGAGCTTCTTGATGCTATTTTATTGCAATCAGAAGTATTAGAACTTACAGCAGTTGTTGATAAAATGGCTAACGGCGTAGTCATTGAGTCTAGATTAGATAAAGGTCGAGGCCCGGTAGCGACTGTTCTTGTTCAAGAAGGAACAATCAAACAAGGTGACATTGTTCTTTGTGGTTTAGAATACGGCCGTGTTCGTGCAATGCGCGATGAAAATGGTAAGACTATTCAATCAGCAGGACCTTCAATTCCAGTTGAGATCTTAGGTTTAAGCGGCGTACCAATTGCTGGTGATGAAGCTACCGTTGTTAAAGATGAGAAAAAAGCACGTGAAGTGGCTTTATATCGTCAAGGCAAGTTCCGTGATGTGAAACTTGCTCGTCAACAGAAAGCTAAACTTGAAAACATGTTTGCTACCATGGCAGCAGGCGAAATATCTGAAGTGAATGTTGTACTTAAATCTGACGTTCAAGGTTCATTAGAAGCAATCTCTGATTCATTACTTAAACTTTCAACAGATGAAGTTAAAGTTAAAATTATCGGCTCAGGTGTTGGTGCAATCACTGAAACTGATGCAACTCTAGCGGCAGCCTCTAATGCCATTATTGTTGGTTTTAACGTTCGTGCTGATGTTTCTGCTCGCAAGGTTATTGATATAGAAAAAATTGACTTACGTTACTACAGTGTAATCTACGCCTTGATTGATGAAGTTAAACAAGCAATGAGCGGTATGCTTGCTCCTGAGTTCAAACAAGAGATTATTGGTCTTGCTCAAGTACGTGATGTCTTCAAGTCACCTAAAATCGGCTCTATTGCGGGTTGTATGGTTACTGAAGGTGTTATTAAACGTAGTCAACCAATTCGTGTATTACGTGAAAACGTGGTTATTTACGAAGGTGAGTTAGAGTCCTTACGTCGCTTTAAAGACGATGTACAAGAAGTACGTAATGGTATTGAATGTGGTATTGGTGTTAAAAACTACAATGATGTAAGAGTCGGCGATCAAATCGAAGTCTTTGAAATCATTGAAGTACAACGTACACTTGAATAATTTAGCTCATTATTAAGTAGTTAAAACGGGGGCTTAGCCTCCGTTTTAGTTTCCAAAGAAATTAAGTATTTAAAGAAGGTCTGGAGTTACTAATGGCTAGAGAATATGCCCGTACTGACCGTGTTGGTCAGCAAATCCAAAAAGAAATTGCCATTATTTTAATGCGCGAAATTAAAGATCCACGTTTAGCAATGACAACTGTCTCGGCAGTAGAAGTTACTCGTGATTTAGCTTATGCCAAGATTTTTGTGACATTTTTCACTAGTGAACAAGACAAAATTGATGCTTCTGTTGAAGTACTAAATGAAGCTGAAGGTTATATTCGTTCATTATTAGCTAAAAGGTTACGTGCTCGTATTATGCCGCATTTAAGATTTGTCTACGATAGCTCAATGGTTGAAGGCGTTCGTATGTCTGCGCTAGTTGATAAAGCAGTTGCAAGTGATAAAGGCGCTAACAGAAACGATGATAAGACTAATGATTCAGATTCATCTGGGGATAGCTAGTAAATGGCTAAACGCAGAAAAGGGCGCGCTATTAATGGGGTACTATTACTCGATAAGCCTTATGAAATGTCTTCAAACAGTGCGCTACAAAAAGTTAAACGAATTTATTTTGCTCAAAAAGCAGGTCACACTGGGGCACTAGACCCATTGGCGACTGGTATGTTACCTATTTGTTTAGGAGAGGGGACTAAGTTTTCTCAATTCTTACTAGATACAGATAAAACTTATCAAGTAACAGCAAAGCTTGGTATTAGAACCACCACTAGTGATGCCGATGGCGACATTGTTTCTGAAAAAGAAGTGAATGTATCTGATGAACAATTAGCGGATGCACTTGAATCTTTTCAAGGCACAACACAACAAATTCCGTCAATGTACTCGGCATTAAAGTATAAAGGCCAGCCTCTTTATAAATATGCTAGAGAAGGTATTGAAGTACCTAGAGAGTCCCGCGATATTACTGTTTACCGTCTTGATTTATTACGCTTTGAAGGTGACGAAATAGAGCTTGATATTCATGTTTCAAAAGGAACTTATATTCGAACTATTGTTGATGATTTAGGTGAGTTATTAGGCTGTGGGGCACATGTGGCTGATTTGCGCCGTAGTGCCGTCGGTAATTATCCGAAAGATAAAATGGTCACTTTAGAGCAATTAGAAGCTTTGCTTGAGGATGCTAATAATCAAAATATTTCACCCTCAGAATTATTAGATCCACTTTTATTACCGATGACTAGTGCCTGTGATGGTATACCGGTAGTTTTTATTGATGATATGTCAGCCAATTTCTTACGCCATGGCAATCCCGTACAAGCCGCTAACACTCCAAGTGATGGTTTAGTACAAGTGTTTATCGGTGACAATGAAACTGATGGTGAGTTTATCGGAGTAGGTCATATTGATGACAATGGTTTAGTCGCACCTAAGCGGATCGTTGTCCTCGACGAAATATTAAGAACACTTTAAAACGCTGATTTGTCTTAAATAGCAGTTGCAATTTAAACTACTACTGCTAGAATACGCGCTCTTTTGTCACCAATGCTAAATTAGTGTTTGGCTTGGTGCATATAAATGCTATTGAAATATAGCTCACACTAAGGATTTTTTATGTCTTTAAATGCTCAAGAAAAAGCAGCCATTGTTGCTGAATACGCTCAAAAAGAAGGTGATACCGGTTCACCAGAAGTTCAAGTTGCTTTGTTAACTACACAAATCAACCACCTACAAGGTCACTTCAAAGAGCACATCCATGATCACCATTCACGTCGTGGTTTATTACGCATGGTTGCCCAACGTCGTAAATTACTTGATTACTTAAATGGCAAAAACGTTGAACGTTATTCAGCGTTGATCGCTAAACTAGGTTTACGTCGTTAATAACTAGTTATTAATAATGAAAAACCAGTTATAAGAATTTAAAAAAGGAGCCTAAGGCTCCTTTTTTGTTATTTATCGTAAACAATAGCACTTAGACAGTGGCAATCACCTGTTGAGTTAGTATAATACGCCTGCAAAATTTCATTATCACTTTTGCTACAAATGCTGATGATAGTGAAAATTAAAATAATCAATCAAACTGTATAATTTTTTGTTCAACTCGCCTTTGATTTTAAAAGGTTTTCATTTTAGAAATCGAGAGTGAATAAATAATTGTACAGATTGGTTAAAACCTAAAAATAAACAAGGAAAACTTATGTTTAATCCAGTTACTAAAAAATTCCAGTTCGGTCAACATACCGTAACATTAGAAACGGGCACTATTGCTCGTCAAGCAACATGTGCCGTTATGGCTAGCATGGACGATACTTGTGTATTAGTCACCGTTGTTGGTAAGAAAGAAGCTAAGCCAGGTCAAGACTTCTTCCCATTAACAATTAACTATCAAGAACGTACTTACGCTGCCGGTAAAATCCCAGGCAGTTTCTTCAAACGTGAAGGTCGTCCTTCTGAAGAAGAAACCTTAATAGCGCGTTTAATTGACCGTCCACTTCGTCCGTTATTCCCTGAAGGCTTTATTAATGAAGTACAAGTTATTATCACGGTTATTTCAGTTAACCCTGAAATTGCCCCTGATATTATTTCATTAATTGGTGCTTCTGCCGCCCTTGCTATGTCAGGTATGCCTTTTAGTGGTCCTGTAGGCGCTGCGCGTGTTGGTTATACTGATGGTCAATATATCCTTAACCCACTGCAATCTGAATTAGAAACATCTCAACTAGATTTAGTTGTTGCTGGTACCGAAAATGCAGTATTAATGGTTGAGTCTGAAGCAGATGTTTTATCTGAAGAAGTAATGCTTGGTGCTGTAATGTACGGCCATGAGCAAATGCAAGTTGCTGTTACAGCCATTAATGAAATGGCTGCGGAAGTCAATACTCCTTCATGGAATTGGGTTGCCCCAGTTAAAAATGCTGATTTAATTACTAAAATCGCAGAACTTGCTTCAAGCCAAGTAGACGAAGCTTACCAAATTACTGAAAAAGCGGTTCGTTATGAAAAAATTAAAGAAATTCGTGACTCAGTTGTTGAATCGTTATTAGCAGATGATGCTGATTTAGATGTTGGCGAAGCAAAAGACTTATTCCACGACTTAGAAAAAACTATCGTCCGTGGTCGTATCACTCAAGGTTCACCACGTATTGATGGTCGCGATCCTGAAATGATTCGTGCGTTAGACGTAATGACTGGCGTATTGCCAAGAACTCACGGCTCTGCAGTATTTACTCGTGGCGAAACTCAATCACTTGTTACTGCTACTTTAGGTACACAACGTGATGCACAACGTCTTGATACGATTATGGGTGAGAAAACTGATGCATTCATGCTTCATTATAACTTCCCTCCATACTGTGTTGGCGAAACCGGTTTTGTTGGCTCGCCTAAGCGTCGTGAAATTGGCCATGGCCGTTTAGCTAAACGCGGCATGTTAGCAGTTATGCCTTCACTTGAAGAGTTCCCGTATGCTATTCGTGTAGTTTCTGAAATTACAGAATCAAACGGCTCATCTTCAATGGCGTCTGTATGTGGTGCTTCTTTAGCGTTAATGGATGCTGGTGTTCCAATTAAAGCGTCTGTTGCTGGTATTGCGATGGGTCTAGTAAAAGAAGGCGAGAAATTCGTTGTTCTTTCTGACATCTTAGGAGATGAAGATCACTTAGGCGACATGGACTTTAAAGTAGCTGGGACAACAGGCGGTATTACAGCACTTCAAATGGACATTAAAATTGAAGGTATCACGCAAGAAATCATGCAAATTGCTTTAAACCAAGCAAAAGCAGCACGTACTCATATCTTATCAGTTATGGATGAAGCAATCGGTACGCATCGTGATGATATTTCAGAATTTGCTCCACGTATTCATACTATTAAAGTTAGCCAAGATAAAATTCGCGATATCATTGGTAAAGGCGGTGCAACTATTCGTCAATTGACTGAAGAAACTGGCACAACTATCGAGATTGAAGATGACGGTACCGTTAAAATTGCCGCGACTAATAACGATCAAGCACAAGATGCTATTAACCGCATTAAAGCATTAACGGCTGAAATTGAAGTAGGTACACTTTACACTGGTAAAGTTGTCCGTATCGTTGATTTTGGTGCATTTGTTAATGTATTACCGGGTAAAGATGGTTTAGTACATATTTCACAAATCTCTGAAGAGCGTGTTAACAACGTTAGCGACGTACTAAAAGAAGGTCAAGAAGTGAAAGTTAAAGTACTAGAAGTTGACCGTCAAGGTCGTGTACGTTTAAGTATTAAAGAAGCAATGGAAAAACCTGCTGAGTCAGCCGCACCAGAAGCTGCTGAGTAATTATTACTTAATGATTAAACATTAGGTAATACATAACAGGTAACAATTTGATATCTGTTATGTAAAATAAAAAGGAGCCAACAGGCTCCTTTTTTTATATACTGCCAGACAATATTAACATTCACATATAAGGTTCCTTAGTGGGTTCATTATTTAAACTCGTTTCACCTGTTATTATTCTAAGTGTAGCGGTATTAGCACAGGGTTGTGTATCATCAAAAAAAGCGGACAATAATTCAGCTTGTTATTGCTGAGCCAATGGAAGTGAGCTATAAAAGTGAGATTGCCATTGCCCGCCTATCTGAAGTTATTCTAAGGGCAGAAGTTACCGAACAACAAAGAGCTCAGCTATATTATGATCGCGGTGTTATTTATGACAGTGTTGGTTTACGCTCTCTCGCTCGTTTAGATTTCAACCGTGCTTTGCGTTTAAAACCAGATTTGGTTAACGCCTATAACTTTATTGGCATTCACTACACTCAAATGCAAGAGTTTATGCAAGCATATGATGCATTTGACTCCGCCTTAG
>JALJPB010000154.1 GCA_022969175.1 Colwellia sp.
GGAATAGTAAAAGCCGACATTGTATTTAATGGCTTCGCTTCAGTTGTTACGGGTGTTACAACTTCGAGTGATGATATTTTATACGGCTATGATGATTCTATTGATTTTAGTAATGGTTCCTTATTTGCTATTCAAGCATCTAGTGATCTAGGTGAAGGTTTGAGTGTTACAGCTCAAATATTAGCGCGAGGAGAAGATGATTGGAGTACAGATTTTGAGTGGGCTTATGTTGCATACGATGTAAATGACAATCTCAGAATTCTAGCTGGCCGCCAGCGTGTACCTTTTTATATGTTTTCAGACTTTCTTGATGTGTCATATGCCTATGCTTGGATTTCACCTCCTGCAGGTGTTTATAGCGTCGCCTTTGATACTTTTGACGGTTTAGGAGCCTTGTATAATGGCAGTGTAGGAGAGTTTGATACCACATTACATATTATTTATGGCGGTAATAATAGTGAAATTAATGTAGCTGGTGAAGATGTCACCCCAGATTTTAACGATTTAGTCGGTGTATCATTTACAGTTAATCGGGATTGGTTAACCCTTAGAGCCGCTTATGTACAAACAGAAATGAATATTGACGTGCAAGCAACACAGCCATTGGCCCAAGGTTGGAGAGCTGCTGGTTTTGAAGGTGTTTCAGATGATATTTTAGTGTCAGAAGATACCGGTGCTTTTCTTGAGGTAGGTTTTCAGCTTGATTTTGAGAATGTTATTATCATTGGTGAATATACTCAATTGACGTTAGACGGCACAACGCTTGGTGACCAAGACTCAATGTATGTTATGGCCGGTTATCGTTTCAGTAATATGTTGGCTCATATTACCTATGGTATTGAAGATAACTCTAAAGATAGAATTACAGGTGGTGTGCCAATAGGCGTTGCACCCGCTTTAGATGGTTTGATTGCTATAACTAATGGCATTACAGATGGTGAGACTTTAGAAGCAAATTATATTACTGTCGGCTTACGGTGGGACTTTCATGATTCAGCTGCATTGAAGTTCGAGTTTACTAGTTATAGTGATGACTTAAATAGTAACAATGACGCAGGTTTATTTCGTACTGCCATTGTTACCGTTTTTTAAACATTACATGAGGAGTTAATCACATGAATATTAAAAAGGTTAATCGTATGCTGGTCGCTGTTTTATTAACTTCATTGGCATCTATGACGGCTTATGCTGAAGTAGTCATTATTGTCAATCCAAGTAATACCGCCACATTATCAGATAAAGATATCAGCCGAATATTTTTAGGGAAATTAAAAAGTTTCTCAAATGGAGATAAAGTGGTTGCAGTTAATTTAAAGTTCGGTAGTGAAACAAGAAATGAGTTTGAGAAAAAAGTATTGCATAAAAGCTCAAGTCAAATTAAAGCTTATTGGTCAAAATTAGTATTTTCAGGTAAAGGAAAACCGCCTCCTGAGATGGTTTCAGACAAAGATGTTATTTCTTTAGTTGCTTCAGACTCTAATGTTATTGCTTATGTTGACTCGGCAAGTGTTGATGATACGGTAAAAATATTAAAAACATTTTGACGGTTAAATAGTTAACTAAAATTATTAACGATAAAAAAAACGAGCATTAAGCTCGTTTTTTATTTTTAACGGGAAGTTAAATAGAATTTAAGCAAAATTTTTGCTAGCAAAATCCCAATTAGCTAATGCCCAGAATGCTTCCATGTATTTAGGGCGCAAGTTGCGGTAATCAATGTAATAAGCATGTTCCCATAAATCAACGGTAATAAGTGCAGTAACACTTTCATCTGTTAATGGCGTTGCTGCATTTGAAGTATTTACTATCGCTAAGCTACCATCTGATTTTTTAACTAACCAGGTCCAGCTTGAACCAAAGTTGTTAACTGCACTGTCAACAAATTTAGCTTGAAATTCAGCAAACGAGCCAAAATTTTCATTGATAGCATCTGCTAATGCGCCAGTAGGTGTGCCGCCACCAGTAGGGCTTAAGCTATTCCAGTAAAAAGTATGGTTCCATATTTGAGCTGCATTATTAAAAACACCAGCTGAAGATGTTTTTACTATTTCCTCTAAAGATTTATCTGCAAACTCAGTGCCTTCAATTAAGCCGTTAAGCTTTACGACATAAGTATTGTGATGTTTGCCATAATGGAATTCTAAAGTTTCAGCTGAAATGTGTGGTGCTAAAGCATCTTTTTCGTAAGGTAGAGCTGGTAATTCAATCGCCATTTTATTCTCCGAAGTGTTTATAAAACTTATTATTCTTTAAAAAGTAAAGAAAGGGTTTGTTTTTTCTTAAAACCCAGTAAAATACTCAAGTATTATTTATATACATGGTTTACCCAAGGATATAGGGTTTACCATAGTGTTTTTCAAGGCTAGTTAGTTTTAACTTATATTAAAAATTTATTGTTAGTGTTTATTGAATTATTTAAAATAGTCTCAATGTAACAATTAAGTAATTTAATAGGCATTAAATTTAGAGGTTCCCATGGATACAATTGAACGAATTAAAGAACAAATTAGTGAAAATTCAATATTATTATATATGAAAGGTTCACCAAAATTACCAAATTGTGGATTTTCATCTCAGGCATCACAAGCATTAATGTCTTGTGGCGCAAAATTTGCGTACGTAGATATTTTGTTAAACCCAGATATTCGCTCTGAATTACCAAAATACGCAGATTGGCCAACATTCCCGCAACTATGGATTGATGGAGAGTTAGTCGGTGGTTGTGACATCATTATGGAAATGTTCCAACAAGGTGAACTACAAACATTAGTAAAAGAATCAGTAGAAAGATCTGAAAAAAGTTCAGCTGAATAATTGAATTTTTCTAATCTGCCACAATACTAGTTGGTAGATAAATTAATGTTTTTATAAACAACAAATTAAATGGAGCATAGAATGAGTGTATTAGTTGGTCGTCCAGCACCAGATTTTACTGCAGCAGCAGTCTTAGGTAGTGGTGAAATAGTTGATAGTTTTACATTAAGCGAAGCAATTAAAGGCAAAAAAGCGGTGGTATTTTTCTACCCGTTAGATTTTACTTTTGTATGTCCATCTGAGCTTTTAGCTTTTGATCACCGTATGGAAGAGTTTAAAAGCCGTGGTGTTGAAGTAATTGGTGTTTCTATTGATTCGCAATTTTCACATAATGCATGGCGTAATACACCAATAAATGAAGGTGGTATTGGCCCAGTTCAATATACTTTAGTTGCTGATGTTAAACATGAAATCTGTAAAGCATACGATGTTGAACATCCTGAAGCTGGTGTTGCATTTCGTGGTTCATTCTTAATTGATGAAGAAGGAAATGTACGTCATCAAGTTATTAATGATTTACCACTTGGTCGTGATGTTGATGAAATGATCCGTATGGTTGATGCATTACAATTCCACCAAGACCATGGTGAAGTTTGTCCAGCTGGCTGGAACAAAGGTGATAAAGGTATGACTGCTTCTCCTGAAGGTGTAGCGGCATACTTAGCTGACAATGCTGATAAATTATAAATAAGAATTAAAATCTTATTTTATTAAAAAACCTTACTATTTAGTAAGGTTTTTTTATGTGTTGATATTATAAAGTGTTTTGAGTGTATGTTCTAAATATAATTATATCAGTAACTTGAGGTTTTTATTTGTTCGGCTTTTCTAATTCTTCATTGCTTTCATTACTCAATGGCCACCCGCCCATATCTTGCCATTTATTAACAATAAAACAAAATAACTCGGCTGTTTTTTCAGTATCGTATAAAGCTGAATGTGCTTCACTATTATTAAAATCAATGTTCGCCGCTATACAAGCCTTAGCTAAAACAGTTTGCCCTAACGCTAACCCTGAAAGTGTTGTGGTATCAAAGCTAACAAAAGCATGAAATGGGCTACGTTTTATCGAGCAACGATTTGTTGCTGCATTTAAAAATCCTAAATCAAAAGCCGCATTGTGAGCAACAATAATCGCTCGTTGACAACCAGCCGCTTTCATTTTTTTTCTTACCAGTTTAAATAATGTAGTTAAAGCCTCTTTTTCATCAACAGCCCCTCTCAGCGGGTTTGTAGGGTCAATGCCGGTAAATTCTAATGCTGCAGGCTCTAGGTTTGCCCCTTCAAATGGTTCAATATTAAATTGTATTGTTTCATCAATTGATAACTGTCCGGTTGTTTCATCTAGGGTTAAAACAGAAGCGGCTAACTCTAACAGGGCATCTGTTTGGGCATTAAATCCAGCAGTTTCAACATCTATAACAACAGGAAAATAACCTCTAAAACGTTTAGAGAATAATGGCTTTAAATCTTTCTGTTTTGTTACTTGTGCTGTAGGGCTTGTTTGTGTCGAGCTGACTGTCATGCTTTAATACTTTATCAAATTGTCATAGGTTGTAAATTATCGCAGAAAAGCGTTTTTATACCAATGAGAATAATGTATTTAGTACTTTGTTTTTTCCTAGAAAACATCTAAAGTTAATGGAGGTACTGCCGATATCGTTTATGACATTAACTAAAATGCTAATTTGAACTTATTATGAAAAAAAAATATGCAGCAATTTTCCTTTTTATCCTTGTTGGACAAAGTCATGCTGGTATTCGTCAATATAGCGCAGACTTAAAGAGCTCTCAATGGCAGTTATCAACAGATTCTAGACTAGAGTGTACACTTGCCCATCAAATCCCAAATTATGGTCAAGCTCGATTTTTTAGTAAAGCGAACCGCAAGTTAAACATGGAGTTTGAGCTTGATATGTTACTTTTGCCTGATAACTACTCTTTAGCAGAAGTCCGCTCTGTTGCACCAAAATGGCGTCCTGGAGTAGGGGGGCGTACTCTCGCCAATATGAAACTACACAAACAGTTTTCACCTGGGCTGCCACAAAAGGTTGCTTGGACTATGTTAAGTGAGCTCGAGCAAGGAATGAACCCTACCTTTTATTACAATGATTGGTATAGTGAGCAAGATAAAATTTCTGTTGGTTTATCAACCGCAAAATTTAAACGTGCTTATAAACAATTTGTTAGCTGTGTTGGTAACCTTTTAAATTATAGTCTTGATGATATTGCTTATACGGTATTAAATTTTAAGTTCGGTAGTGATAAGTTTACCAAAGCTTCTGAAAAACGGATGGCGATGATCTCAGAGTATTTAAGCTTAGACCCTGATTTAGAGCTAGTACTAATAGATGCCTATACAGATAGTTGGGGTCCACGATCGATTAATCAAAGAGAATCAAACAAAAGAGCAAAAAAGATAAAGGATTACTTCATTAAAAGTGGCGTTGATGTTGCGCGCATTGAGTCAAAAGGTTATGGCGAAAAGCGTCATATTGCATCTAATGATACAGCTTTAGGTAGAGCAAAAAACCGAAGAGTTGTAATTCAAATGGAAAAACCTTGATTCAAACGGTACAACGTTTAAGTTTATAAGGTTAATAAACTCTTGAATAGGCCTATAGATTAACAGTAATCTATAGGCCTATTTTTTTATTGGACACTCATTATGAAAATCATTACTCAATTAGTAATGTTCCTTATACTATTTATCTCTTTATCACCCAAGTTATTATGGGCAAATAATAGCGCTAATCATCTAAATGATGCATATACCTATTCGAATTATCATCAAGTAAAAGTTGAGCACTTATATTTAGACTTGAGTGTTGATTTTCCAAGCAAATCATTAAGTGGCTTTGCCGAGTTAACGTTGAACTGGCTCAGTGATTCAGTGCAGCCGGTAATACTAGACACTCGTGATCTAGACGTTGATCAAGTTTTTGCACAAAACACTTTGGGGAATTGGCAAAAAGTTAAGTTTTCATTAGCGACAAGGCATCCGGTTTTAGGGTCAAAATTAACAATAAGACCACTTTTCAAAACTAAAAAATTAAGAATATATTATAACTCAACAGCAAAAGCATCAGGTTTGCAGTGGTTAAATAAAGAGCAAACGCTAGGGAAAAAACATCCCTACATGTTTAGCCAAAACCAAGCGATACATGCTCGTTCATGGATGCCAATTCAAGATACTCCCAGTGTTAGAGTTACCTATAATGCGAGAATAAGAACTGATAAAAATTTACTTGCAGTAATGAGCGCTAATAATACACCTGATACTAAGCTCGATGGTGATTATGTTTTTTCTATGCCACAAGCTATCCCTGCGTATTTAATTGCCATTGCAGTTGGTGACTTAAAGTTTAAAGCGATGAGCAAACAAACCGGTGTTTATGCAGAGGCTGGTATTTTAAATGCCGCCACTCAAGAATTTGATGATACCCAAGCAATGATAGATGCCACTGAAAAGCTTTATGGGCAATATCGCTGGGGTCGATATGATTTATTGATACTACCACCTAGTTTTCCGTTTGGTGGTATGGAAAACCCGCGTTTATCATTTATAACACCTACAGTTATTTCTGGAGATAAAAGTTTAGTTAATTTGATTGCTCATGAACTTGCGCATTCTTGGTCAGGTAACTTAGTTACTAATGCTACTTGGCGGGATTTATGGCTAAACGAAGGTTTTACCAGTTATGTTGAAAACCGCATTATGGAGGAAGTTTTTGGTCGTGACCGAGCGATAATGGAACAAGCCCTAGACGCACAAAACTTAAATTATGAAATTGCTGAAATGGAACCTGATGATACTCAGCTATATATCGATCTACATGGTAGAGACCCAGATGATGCCTTTTCAGGTATTCCATATACTAAAGGACAGCTATTTTTAATCTATTTAGAGCAGAAATTTGGTCGAGGTAAATTTGATCCATTTGTTCGTAATTATTTTGATCAACATGCATTTAAAAGTTTAACAACATCTGAATTTGTCCAGTATTTAAATAAAGAACTTATCAATAAATATCCCGGTATAGTAAGCGAAAAAGAGATAAATGAATGGATTTATGAGCAAGGGTTACCTGCCTTTGTTCCTAAACCTAAATCACAAGCTTTCACTTTAATTGATGAACAAATTAATCAATGGTTAACTGAGGAGCTAACATTAGAAGAATTACCGACTAACAAGTGGACGGTACATCAATGGTTGCATTTTATTAATAGTTTACCGATTGACCTGTCACTAACTAAAATGACTATGCTAGATGAAAAGTACCAATTAACAGCCAGCAAAAATGCAGAAGTAGCTCATGCTTGGTATTTATTAGCATTAAAATCAAATTATGATGTTATTTTTCCAGAGTTAAAACACTATTTAATTAGTATAGGTCGAAGGAAGTTAATAGTGCCGCTTTATAAAGAATTGGCTGAAACAGACAATGGATTGTCATGGGCGTTGGACGTATATTCTGTAGCGCGTCCTGGTTATCATGGACTTGCACAAGGTAGCGTTGATGCCTTGCTATATAAATAATGCTTACTTAACTCAAAATTAATATTGAATTAGTATAAAAAAACATTGTTTTTAGCGTTTTATATTTTTTATTACGTTAAAAACTTTGTGATTAAGGTCAAATTATAAACGGAAACTATTAATATTGCTTAAACATAAAGTTTTTATTAAAAAGATGAAATAAAGCCTTTACAATCATAGCCACAGTATTTAATATTCGCCCCGTCTTCAAGCAAGCAATTGTTTAGACAACTATATGGTGAGATGGCTGAGTGGTCGAAAGCACCGGTCTTGAAAACCGGCGAGGGTTTGTAGCCCTCCTAGAGTTCAAATCTCTATCTCACCGCCACATTCTGAGAAACCGCAACTTTTACGAGTCGCGGTTTTTTTTCGTCTAGATTTTGATGAAGGCAAAACAATGGGTTTGTAGCGTTGCACCTTCGACATAGAGTTCAAATCTCTATCTCTAGGTTTTTATCACATCCTTGTG
>JALJPB010000155.1 GCA_022969175.1 Colwellia sp.
TACTTGATGACTTGGTCTTACGTTTCGCCGCGGCTCAAAGCATAACTCGCCCGGTATTATCACAAATGAAATCATCACGAACGCTAGGTAACCTTCGTGATACGGATGAAAAAGGCAGTGGCAGTTCTGGTAATCCAGGATTAAAACCTTATCTTGCCGACAATATTGATTTTGGTATTGAATGGTACATCAATGATTTTGATTACATAGCGGCTAGTTATTTTCATAAAAAAGTAGATAACTTTGTATCATCAGCTATCGTGGATGATACGCTTGAAGGTGTATACAACCCAGTTACGGGAGATGAGGTTATATATACCATGACTATCCCGACGAATTTGGATGTAGCTAAAATTGAGGGTATTGAAATTTCCGGTCAATTTGCAATTGGTGAAACAGGGTTTGGTATCATGGCAAATGCGACTTTTGTTGATACCGATGCTGAATATGACCCAACTAATTTTGAGACTACCTTTGCGCTTTCAGGCGTAAGTGACTCTGCTAACTTTATCGCTTTTTATGAACAGGACGGGTTTCAAGCGCGTATCGCTTATAATTGGCGCGATGAGTTTTTCAAGCAGTTTGGCCAAAACGGTAGATCAACAACCGAGCCCACCATAATAGAAGAATATGGCCAATGGGATATGTCAGCAAGTTACGACATTAATGACTCAATGACGGTATTTATTGAAGGCATTAATGTTACTGGTGAAGAAATTCGTGCACGTGGTCGTTATGCTAACCAAATGCTAAATATTTCTACCGGTAGTGCTAGATATGCATTAGGTATTCGCGCCTCTTTCTAATTTAGCTTGTTAAACCAATATAAGACCATCATATGATGGTCTTATTTATTTTAGATATAACGATTATATTTTCACTCACTATTATGGAGTCAATTTTGTCTAAACCCTCTATTAAGTCTATTTTAATTGTTGGCGGTGGTTCGGCTGGCTGGCTAAGCGCGGGTATACTTGCGGCTCGTCATGGTTCCACGGTGAATATAACACTGGTAGAGTCTCCTGATGTTAAGCCGATCGGCGTTGGCGAAGGTACTTGGCCAACGATGAAAGAAACGCTTCAAGAAATGGGAATATCTGAAACTGATTTCTTCCGTGAGTGTAACGCATCGTTTAAACAAGGAGCTAAATTTTCAAAATGGGTAACCGGGCAAGATGACGATTATTATTATCACCCGTTAATGTTACCGCAAGATTTTGTTAAGACCAACCTTGCCCCTTTTTGGTCGCAAAATACTAATGGCCAATCTTTTTCTAACAGTGTTTGTTTTCAAGAAGCATTATGTGAACATGGCTTAGCACCCAAAACCATCACCATGCCCGAATATAATTCAGCGGCTAATTATGCATATCACCTAGATGCTGGTAAATTCACGACCTTTTTAACTAAGCATTGCACGACAAAATTAAATGTAAAACATATCCTCACCACCATAAAAAAAGTAAAACAAAGAAAAAACGGTGACATTGAATGTGTCGTTGCCAAAGATGGCAATGAAATTCACGCAGATTTGTTTATCGATTGCACCGGCTCATCCTCTTTATTGTTAGGAAAAACACTCGGGGTAGAATTTATCGATAAAAGTGATGTTTTATTTATTGATCAAGCCATTGCAGTACAACTTCCTTACGAATCAGATAAGGATCCGATTCTACCTTATACACTTTCAACAGCCCAAGATGCCGGTTGGATATGGGATATAGCATTAAGTAATCGTCGTGGCATAGGTCATGTATATTCTAGCCGACACATGAGCGAACAAAAAGCAGAGTCAATTTTAGCTGATTATGTTGGCCCCGCTTATAAAAACTTAACGGTAAAAAAAATTCCGATACGTTGTGGCCATAGAAAAGAATTTTGGAAAAATAATTGTGTTGGTATTGGCATGGCGGCAGGGTTTCTTGAACCCCTTGAAGCATCAGCATTGATGCTTATAGAAATTTCAGCAAAATTCATTAGAGATCAGTTACCTGAACACAAAAGTGTTATGTCTATCGTTGCCAAACGTTTTAACGAAAGACATACTTATCATTGGAATAGAATCGTTGATTTTCTTAAATTGCACTATGTGTTATCAAAACGTGACGATACCGCCTTTTGGCGAGATAACCGTGATCCGGCAACCATACCTGAGTCTTTAACCGAATTATTAACCTTGTGGAAATATCATAGCCCCTATCGTCAGGACTTTCATCACAAAGAAGAAGTCTTTCCCGCGGCAAGTTATCAATATATTTTATATGGCATGGGCTTTAAGACCCACATTAGTGAAAGAGACAAGAGCAAAAATGATGCACTATGCAAACAAGCGATTGCAGACAATCATACAATGATACAAAAAGGCATTACGCTACTACCTAATAACCGTGAACTACTGCAAAAAATTAAACAGTACGGCATGAAGGCGATATAATTATGAAAAACATCGAAGAATTAAGCAAAAAAGCTCACCAACATATCCGTATTAACAGAGATTTTAATAAATTACCCGCGGCCCATACTCACGTTCTACCACTGCTTGTTACCGAGCTTTTATCATCAGGGGCTAATTATCCGGTTTTTTTAACTAAAAATGATCAAACAGGAGAATTTCTCTGTATTGCGCTATTAGGCTTTACTGAAAACGAAAATTTATACCTAGATCAAGGAGAGTGGCAAGCAAGTCATATCCCGTTAACTATAGATCGCCAACCTTTTCATATTAATCAAGAAAACAAACAAGTATATATTGATATTGACAGCCCATGGGTAGATAAAAAACAAGGCGAACTCATATTCTTAGAGAATGGGGAATTGTCGCCTTATATGGAGGCTGTGATGGATAATTTATCAAAAATTCATTCCGGTGCAAAAGAGACACATGCATTCATTAACACCCTATCAGAATATGATTTAATTGAATCAATTGAGTTAAGTATTACCTTTGATGATAAATCATCAGAAAAGCTAAACGGTTTATATACCATTAATAGACAAAAACTTGCTACCTTACCTAGTGATAAGTTAATCAAATTACATCAATCAGGCATCTTAGAGGGTGCCTATATTATGCTAAATTCGGTTGAGCATGTTAAGTCATTAGTTTCGCGAAAAAATAAGCGGTTATGCAAATAAATGTTTAAAGAATATAGTATGGTGTCGGTCTGTAGTAAGTGTATATACTGATAAAAATATTTTAATACTAGGCTGATACCGGCTTTAATATGAATTATAAAAACCATAAGCATTAGCAGATAATTATTAAAGGGGATAAAAATGAGCCATGTATTAATAGTCGACGACGATCCCGATATAATTAAACCGTTAAAACGTTTTCTTGTCGACCATAGTCTAAGGGTAAGCACTGCCAATGGTGGCAGAGAGATGCGCCAAATCTTAGAAAATAGCGCTATTGATATCATTCTGCTCGATATAATGATGCCCGGAGAAGATGGTTTAATCTTGTGTAGATATGTACAAGAGAAATATAAAATCCCGGTAATCTTGCTAACGGCTTTATCTGATGATGCTGACAAAGTTGTCGGCCTAGAGATGGGTGCGGATGACTACATTAGCAAACCTTTTAATGCACGGGTATTACTTGCACGTTTAAAAGCAGTTTTACGCCGTTGTGATAATGAGTTAATGACTACACAAGTAGAAGCACAAGTTGTGGCAATGAAATTTGGTGACTGGACGCTAGATGTATATCAGCGAGAAATAGTAGGTCAAGACAAAGTAGCGATAGCACTCAGTGCCGCAGAATATAAATTATTACAAGTTTTCTTACAACGTCCCCAACGCATTTTATCACGGGATCAGTTGCTCGATTTAACCCATGGACGAGAAGCAAAGGCTTTTGATCGAAGTATTGATAATCTGACCAGCAGATTAAGGCGAAAAATAGAACAGGATACCAACGCCCCTAAAATAATTAAGACCGTAAGGGGTGGAGGATATACCTTAGCAGTGCCGGTCTCTAAGATCTTTAAAAATGCCTAAATATCTCACCAGTCAATTAATTTCCTTAATACTATTTTTGCTATTAAGTACGCAATTACTGGTGTTTTTCATTTTTTTGTTAGAAACAGATTTTAGTGAACATTTACAAAAAAATATAGATGACGGAATTTATCTAGACCAAATGGTATCTGCAGTTAAAGTCATCGAAAGCAGTAATCATCTAAACAGTTTTACCCTGAGTTCCTTTCGGGTAAAATTTTATGTTATCGACCAGCCGTTATTTAACATTAATAACTTAACGAAAACAGACAAAATATTCACCCAAGCATTACAGAGTAAAATAGGTGACGAATATCAAAATGTCGCAGTACAACAACCTTTTATTCCTCAACCAAGAATTAAGACCGCAGTAATACATTTTTTCGAATATTTAAATAATATAACGACCAATGAAATCAAGCCCTATTCACCTTCGGTTACCTTACAAGGTCAGGTACAACTTAATAATGGCAAGTGGCTAGTGATGTTGGTTTTTGATGTATTTCCCTATCCAGTATGGATTACTTCAACATTTAGTCCTTTGTTGATATTTACCACTATCTTTATTCTGTTTTCATTGGTTATTATTCTTGGTATTACTAGCCCTTTAAATGAATTAGCAAAGAAAGCCAATAAGTTGGGTATTGGAGAAAAAATAAACGAAGTAAAACTCAGGGGACCACTTGATATTCAAAACGTCATAATTGCATTCAATACGATGTTAAAACGTGTCACTAATGTTAATGATCATAGAGCTCGTGCGTTAGCAGCAATATCTCATGACATAAGAACACCATTAACTTCTATGCGCTTGCAAGCGGAATTTATCTCTGAAACAGATGTACAACAAGACATCTTCAAAAAAATTGATGAAATGGAGCAAATTTGTGAAGCGACTATCACTTTTGCCCTACAAGATTCCTGGGGAGAAAAAACTAGAATATTTGACATCGTATCTCTTGTTGATTCTCTTTGCTGTGATTTATCGGCACAAGGGTTAGCCGTAACCTTTGAATTAAGAGATAAAATTAAATTCTCCGGTAGACCTATCGCTATAAAAAGAGCATTAACTAACCTGATCAAAAATGGTATTACCTATGGGGAAAGCGTTCAGGTATCTATTTTGACAGTAGATAATGTTATTGAAATTCATATACTTGATAATGGCGAAGGCATACCAACAGATAAAATGGAGCTTTTATTCTCTCCTTTTGAACGTTTAGAAAGCTCTAGAAATAGAAATTCTGGTGGTCTTGGGTTGGGCATGGCAATTGCTCGCTCAGTTGTTCGCTCTCATGGTGGCGAAATTGAGCTTGAGAATATAGAAAATAAAGGGCTTGATGCTGTTATTGTTTTACCCATTTCTTCATTAATAGACTAACGCCCAATTGGTGAAGTTGTCATAATCACCATCAAGACCAACGCCACCAATTTTTCTATCCTTTCCAAGCGTGTAAACTCTATAACTACTATTTTTTTCATTATATTGATATAAAAAAGGAGAGGACCTATTGTCTAACGGTAATCCTTTGCTACCTGAATTGGATAATTCAGCTAGCTCTTTAGGATAACGGCCGTTGTCTTTTTTAAATTCATTGATGAGGGATACTAAACTTGCAATTTTTAATTTCGTTCTCATCATTTTTGAGTTATTCATGCTAGCTGACTCGTTATACACCACTAGACCTAAGGTAAATATCGCTAAGATAAATATACACATAGCGCTGACCAAAAGTATTTTTGGTACCTTACTGATAATACTGGAAAAAATGCTCATATTAGGCTGAAACTCTCTTTGTTACGATAAAACTATCAAATTCAAACTATCAATCCGGCTCAGAATAATACCATTTTGATTAAGTTATTTGTATGGAATAAATAAAACCTCTGTAACTACATTTATAGCGTATTTAGCTAAGTTCTCCGATTCATTTTGTATCAGTCGGTATCAAAATAACCATTTAATACTCAGGGGTACAACTTAGCAACCTTCTTTTCTCACCCTATGGTAAAAGAATAGATAGAGAATTTATTGAAATATCGAGATTAAAAAATGTTAAGTGATAGATTTAATCTGTTAATTACCTGTTTCCTAGTAATGTTAATTAATATAACCGCCGCTTTTGCCTCAGAGGTCGACGTTGACAGACCTAATATTTTATGGATTGTTAGTGAGGATAATAGCCCGCTAATAGGTGCCTACGGCGACACCTATGCGACAACACCCAATATAGATGCCCTCGCTAAAAAATCTATTGTCTATGATAATGCCTTTGCAAATTCTCCTGTCTGTTCACCAACAAGATCTTCAATAATTACCGGCATGCATGCCAATGCTATAGGCACTGGCAATATGCGCAGCCGTAATAAAATCCCCGACTTTGTTAAACCTTATACCTACTATATGCGTGCCGCAGGTTATTACGCTACCAATGACAGTAAAACTGATTATAACTACGCAACAGCAGATATTCCTGATGGCAAAGTATTACTTGAAAGTACTTGGACAGAGATTGATAGTAAACTTTGGGATGTTGGCGATTATAGTAACCGCAAAGCTGGCCAACCATTTTTTCATATTTACAATATCATGGCTTCACATGAATATAACGTGCATTCACCTAGCGCTAAAACTAAGCATCTTCCCGAAGATTTCACGCTTCCCCCCTATCATCCTGACACACCAGAAATACGAGCTGATTGGGCGTTATATTATGACAGCATCTCTAAAATGGACGCCTTAGTTGGAAAAAAACTGGCTGAGTTGGAAGCGGCTGGTGAGCTTAAAAACACCATCGTTTTTTATTATTCAGATCATGGTGGTGTTATTGCCAGAAGTAAACGTTTTATCTACGACACAGGAACAAAAATTCCTTTTATGGTACATGTCCCTGATAAGTTTAAGCACCTTGTCAGTAATATCATGGGCAGTAGAACAGATCAGATGATAGATACAGTTGATTTAGCACCAACACTACTGCACCTTGCTGGCGTAGAAAAACCTGCTCATATGCAAGGCCACAACATTTTCAGCGTGGCAATTGAGCATGCTAAAAAATATAATTATCTTTACCGAGGTCGCATGGATGAGCGCATTGATTTAGTGCGTGCTTTACGAGATAAAAAATTTAAGTATACGCGAAATTATATGCCCCATCGCTCTACGGGTCAGCATTTAAGTTATCTTTGGAACGCGCAATCGATACAATCATGGCAGCAAGAATGCCTAAATAACCGCTGTAATAAAACCCAACAACAATTTTGGCAACTTAAAGAAGCTGAAGAATTGTATGATATTGAAAACGATCCTTGGGAAGTCAATAATCTCGCTAAACATCCAGATTACAACCAAGTACTATCCAGTATGCGTGAAACGTTAAAGGAAAAAAATCGTCGTTATAAAGATATTGGTTTTATACCCGAAGGCGAGTTGGCTAAACGCACTCAAGATATGACCGCCTATCAACTGGTAAGACAGACAAACTTTCCAATCAACCTAGTGATTGAAACAGCAGAAATTGCCAGTTTAGGTCAAGAAAAATATATAGAGCTAATGATCAAACGACTATCCCACCAAGAAGCAACGGTACGTTACTGGGCTGCTGTTGCTTTTATTGTT
>JALJPB010000156.1 GCA_022969175.1 Colwellia sp.
TGGTTTATGGTTTGGGCCTGAGGTTCTCTATGATCTGCGCATCCACCCACATTATTTCAAAATCTGGGGGGCTACAACGGCGACAAAAGAAAAGATATTTTCCGTCTGGCGTTACGTATCCTCCACCGTCTTCACCCTCTGTGTTTATCTTATCCCCGAAGTTAGTGGCGTCACCCCATGAGCCATCTCGCTGTCGAAAACTGATATACATATCACTATCACCATATCCGCCGTCATTTTCACTATCCCAAATAATGTAAGACTCATCTGGAGCAATGAAGGGGTGGGCGGTCCATTTACCCGTGTTTATTTCTTTACTTAAGGGTCTCGGTGCTTCACGTTTACCGTTTAGCAGGCGTGAATATCGAAGCACTCCATTTCCATCGCTAGTTGCCTCGTCAAAAACATAAGTTCCTTTAGCAGAAGCCGTAAGGCGCATGATGCGGATGTCTTCAAACGCGGAACCTAGACTTTTTAACTCTGACCAACCCTCATTGGTGCGCTTCCTATATTGTTTGCCTACATGCATAATCTTACCATCAGGCGAAATAAAACCATTCTCCTTAGGTCCCAATACTGTCTCGTGCCATCGATTATTCTTGGACTTAAAAACAACTGAAGTGCTTTGTCCACTTGTATTGTTTCTCCTACCAAAGTAGTACTCTTTCATGTCGGGTGAGAAGCTACCGCCCCAATCACGATGCTCTGTCGAGGCAAGACTAGGGGCGAAAACTTCAGGAGTTAAGCCCGGAGGCTTTTGCCCAATATAGGGGCCTTCGAGGACTGGGAGTTTATCTTGGTTATCACTTATTTCGCTGATAGTTGGCATAAGGTTTTGAATAAAAGCTGGCAAAATTCTGGTTGCTGTCAATGCTGAGGTATCATTATTTCTATGATTGGCAGTGACCACAACAACCAGATCAAGCTCATCGATCACAATAATATATTGCCCGCCACCACCTCTGGCCGCTTTACTCAAGTAGCTTTTATTACCTATGGATAAATCGGCCTGCCACCAGAAATAGCCGTAAGCAGTGCCCGTGACACCGGGGATATCCGCGAAGTTTTCATCGTGTTTGGATTGGGCAATTTTACTGGTTGCTCTGGCGATAAAGGCAGCTGGTACCAGTTGCTCGCCCTGCCATTTGCCTTTGTTGATGGCCAAAGTCCCCCACTTGAGCATATCGCGCGATGTCATGCTCACCCGCCAACCTGCTTCTGGCAGGCCGCTCACGGCAGTCCGCCAGTGATAATTGGTGATGCCCATTTTGTCGAGCAGTTCATTTTTAATAAAGTCTTTGGCCGACCCCGGTACGACTGCGTCAATGACTTGCATCACCAAGCGTGGACCCGTGCCATATTTAAAGCTCTGAGACTCTGCGGTAATAGGTGCACTCTGCTCGAGGTAAGTCTGAATCTCCCCTTGGCCCTTTAGCTGACCTGGATTTTTCTCGAACTCCTTTCTCTTTTCATTACTGATGCGAATCCCCGTGGTCATGGTCAATGCTTGGTGCAGGGTGATCTTTTCTGCCCCGTCGACGAATTTTGTTGGGTCTAGGTCTTTGAGAAAGCTGGCCAGAGGATTGTCTAAATCGGCCATGGTCAGATAACCTAACTGAATTGCGCGGCCGAGCGCCAAGCTGGTGTAAGATTTAGTCGCTGAGGCTTGATAATGGGGGAGGTTGATTCGACCACGTGAATAATAAGATTCAAACAGCAGCTTGCCCTTGTGGGCAATAAGCAGGCTATCGTACGAACCATGTTTGTTGTCGGCAATCTCCTGCGCTAATTTAACAATTATTGCTTTATTGCCGCCATCTATGCCTAATTCTCCCACTAGGATACCGTCTTTTCTATCAGTTGGTGCTGTATCGATAAAGGCTTCTTTGAGCACAGGCATATCCCTGTAGGATGAGAGCGAGGTTTCGGCGGCCGTGGCCTCTGGCGCGAAGATTTTATCATCTTCGACACTTAGGGCGGCAAAGCTACTCATACCGCCCAAGAGAGCTGCGCCGATTAAACTTTTGAATTTCAAGTTGATGGTCATATTAATCTCTAAATAGTAAATGCCTCTACTCAAGGCAAAATTATGGTTTATGGCTTGAGCCTAATCATGAATTTATTTTTTATCTTTTGTTAAGTTTGCTAGCCAAGTCACACTGCGTACTCCCGTCATCGGAAACGCTGTTTGGTGGCTTCCTTCAATGACAACATGCGTTAGCGATAAACTCTTGTCGTTTCTAGCATTGAGAATGGTAGTAAATTCCTTTATATGTTCGCCCAACTTCTGCTCCAATGTGCCATATGAAATGAAAACATTGGCATTTAGGCCTTTATCCTTTAACGCTGCAGTAGAGCCAAGCTTTGATAGAAGGGGAATAGTTCGCCAAAGCGATGGACTACCAAGAATGTAGTTTTTAAAGGTATCGGGTTGGGTCATTAATATATAAGCACCAAAATTTCCTCCAGCTGAATAGCCAAAATAAGTACGATTGTCAGGATCCGTTCGATAATTTTTTTCTATGGTCTTAATCACATCGTTACGAATAAAAGTTAGATGATTATTGGCCTGCCCATGTTGATATTTAGCTTGACGCTCCGGGTTGCTTGACTTACTTATTGAATAATCTCTATATCGACTGACGTGTTCCCCTTCTTCTTTCTTTAGCGCTTCATTGATGTCCTTCTGCCAGGAAATGCCAACCAAAATAGCGTCTTCCATCAGGTATTCAGTAGAGCCGGATAATAATTCGATATGCCAGACTGCATCAGTAAAATAGATGACAGGATAGATTTTATCTTTGTTCTTTGAATATCCCTCAGGTAGCTTAATATACAGCTCATACTGTCTATCGGCATGAGTGTCTTTAATCGGGAGAACTTGTATTCTCGACAATGTGAAATCACTTGTCTCGTTCGCCTCTACTGTTAGAAAAGGCAGTAAAGACAGGCAAACTAAAGCTAAAATATTTTTCATATCCATTGTATAACTCACTCTTATAAAGCTAAACCACATGTAGGGTTCTTCATGACAATCAGAAAGGATTTGAATGTATATCAATAAAAACCAAAATACCTGACGTGCTGCTGAATTTTCGATGACGTTTCGCTGATGAGTAAATATAACTTTATTATCAGCATGTTACGAAGCAGGTTAACTGCAATTAGGGTTTATGCTAGGATACGTCTTCTCGTATAGAATTACTTTTGAGTAACAACTTTCAGTCTGGTAAGAATTTATATGGCAGTACAATATTGGGTCGGTGATTTTTTTGTCGATTTATCTAGGAATCAAGTCACTCAAAAAGAGCAATCGCAAACTATTGCCCCGAAAGCTTTGGCAGTTTTAACCTATTTGGCTGAAAATCAGGGCAGAGTAGTTAGTTACGATGAGTTGTTATCTAACGTGTGGCCTGACACTGTTGTTACGCCTAATACATTACAAAGAAGCATCGCCCAACTAAGAAAAGTACTAGGTGAAGACAGTAAGCTTCAATCCTATATTAAGACACACGCTAAACAAGGCTATAGTCTTGAATGTGATGTTCGATGGCATGTTGAGACGGAAGCTAAACTGCAAGTTGAACAAAACACTGCAGCTAATTTAAAAGCAGTAGAAGGAGCAGGAAAAGACTTATCAATACCAGACCGTTCAGTAGAAAATGATGTCACGAATACCCAAGTTAAAAGCGAATCAGATACAGCAGATAAAGTAGCGCCTGCTCGATCTGTGTTTAGACTGACTTCTGTTGTTATTGGAATTGTTATGCTCGGGTTTCTGGGGTTCTGGGGATTTAATACACTAGCGCCTGAACAAACTTCGCCATTAACCTTTGATAAATTACGCTCACTAACCGCCACTGACGACAAAGAATATGCCGCGTCCTATTCACCCGATGGCGAATTTATCGTATTCCATCGTTATATTGATAAACTCTGTATGAATAATCTATGGGCTAAGAATACGACCACCCAACAAGAAACTCAACTGACCAAAAACTTGGGAACTTACGGCCGACATAGTTTCTCTATTGATGGTAAAAAATTGGTCTATATTTCGAGCCAAGATTGCAATAAACCTATTCCTCAGAAACGTTGCTACAATTTGATGAGTTTGGATTTTAAAAAGGCACTTGCTAGCCCCCAACCTTCGACGCTAATGGTGCAATGTAAAAACTCACAACTGAGAAATCCACAATGGCTAGATAATGACAATATTGCGGTAATGCAAAATTTCGGCAACCGATGGAAGCTCATCAGTTATTCGATTAGTGACAACAAGAGCACCATTTTATTCGAGCTTAAAGAGGGTAATTTAATTGCTTTCGATTATTCTGTTAGGGAAAACCTTATCGCGGTGATCAGTGTTGATAACGTTGGCCGGCAATACATTAAAATGCTCGAACCTAATGGACAAATCTTGTCTAGTCACATCATTGAATTTCCTGCGGAATTTTCAAAGTTCAGATATATTGCTCCCGTTTTTGATCCTTTAAACAAACAATTAGTCTTTGGTTACATTAGACAACTTTTTACGCTTAGTTATGATGGCAAAATCAATAGAATCAGTTTGCCGCTTGAGCATAAAATTGAAGCGCCTAGCTTTCATCCCAATGGTAAACGGTTACTCTTAATTAAGAAGAGATATGACAGTGATATCGCGTCAGTACCACTGGTTGATTCAAATAAAAATCAGTCAAGCCTACTAAATACCAATGCAATTTATTCAATCTTGGCACGCTCAACACTTGGCGAGGAAAATGCCCTTTTCCAACCCAAGGGTCAGTTGATTTCTTTCACCTCAGAACGCTCAGGAGAGGATCAGTTGTGGATAACCAGCGGCAATGATACCCAGTTAATTAGTACATTTCCCAGCAATACTCTTATTCTTGGCAGTGATTGGGCGGCTGATGGTAAAAGTCTTTTGGTCAATGCCAATGGCATGCTTACTGAAGTATTTTTAGATAGGCAACAAGTCAATTCTTCGTTTACCGCTCCCGTCACTAGGCTGTTTCAGTGGGATAGCGAAAGTAATACCGCTTTGTTGATGATAAGAACGGCAGGTGAATCAAAATTTGTTGAGCTAAATCTAGATGACTTAGCGTTCAGAATAGTCAGCGACAAGAAAATAGCATGGGCGCAGAAAAGCCAAGACGGTCGTTTGATTTATACCGATTTACGAAATCAATTTTGGCAGCCTGGACCTGTTGAAGATCAATTGATCGAAAAATTAGTCGGCCAAGCATCCTCTAAAAGATTTGTGATTAAAAAAAATGTAATCTTTGGCATCAATAAAGAAAACAGATTGTGGTCGTATGATCTTGATAGCGAATCTTTTGAAATTCTAAGAGAGCTCCCTGATAACGTCGATTATCTAACGGATATTAATCAGACACATGCTATGGTTGAATTGCAAATTTCAGCAAAAAAAGAAGTGGTTGAACTCTCTTTAAGTGAATAAAGCAATAATAGAATTGATTGTCTTCAAAGTTCACAATGAATGATTTACTGCTGTTGGATTTGTCAATGAACGAGGTCAGCCGTAATTGCTAGCAGGTGGTAATTATCTCTTCTTTAAATCTCAAACAGCCATTGTCAACAATAGCCCTAACTACATGGGTTTCCATTGCATCGGTGCCAAAATCTTTATAATACAAAAACATATTTGTATCGTTGAGAGTATTGCCGCTTGATAACGAGCCATTCTTATATTGAGTGAATGAGTGTTTGTGGTACAGGTCGGTTGATCTCATTATTGACAAATGATGAGTATGGCCGCAGAAAACATGTTCTATATTATTTTCTCTGACAAACTCAACCACGATTCTGGAGTTGAAAAGAGGGTCTGAATCAGTGTCCAAAATGGAGTGGTGATTTAGTAGGACTATTCTATCATAACTCTCTTTACTAATTGCATGAGAGAGAGTTCTCAACATTTCCTTATCGACAAAACCGTTGTCTTCATAGAGTGAGTTGGAATCGAGGCATACCATCAATAAGGACTCACCATTGATGGTGATATTTTTAAGAAAATTGATATCAGTAAAATGTTCCTTTATGCCAATGGTATTTCCCTCTAAGTAAATATTTCTCTTTCGACAATTTTCACGATTTAATGGGCGAATAACGTCTATATCGTCGATATACTGACGGAAATAGTCAGCACTTCGCATATTTCTCTTGTCATGATTTCCGGGAATTGAAACGATGTATTGGCAATCAATTGACTTTAAAAAATTCCCAGCGTCTTGAAATTCATTTTCGAGCGCATCCGTTGTATTGTCGCCGGTGTTGATGACAATATCAGCCGCATAACTGTTCAGTTTCTTTAACAAAAAGTCATTTTTTCCGAGCCAGTGACGAGGGCCAAAGTGCATATCTGAGATGTGTAGTATATTCATTTTTCGACTATATCCTTCACTAAGTAATAATTTAGAGGCATGATTTTTTGAATTGCTATCAAACTGCACAAAGTCACGCTCAAGAGATATGGAGTATGCCAAGGTAATATGACAATAATGTGACAACGCAGTGAACTGATTGGGGTTGGCCAACAATGTTTATTTCGATAAACCGTTAATGGTCTGTAACCCCCCTAAAATCTATAGTGTACTGTTTTGTCTACCAAAGTAAGCGGAAGTAAAGGCGTCAGTTCTTTTATGGGCAGCGGTACTCTTTATAGTCGGTACTTTTATTTGTACTTGTAGCAACATTAATAAAGTACCATTTAAACATGCAGCTATACGTCAAACAGACAGTTCTGAAGAATAATAGGTAAGTATGAACTGCCCTCACTGGAAAGATAATCAGAGATAAATAGGATTTAAGCGCTGGAATATGCTATATTCATGCCAAATAATCTCTTGATGAAAAGTTTTATAGAAAAAGTTACTTAACGTGCTAGATTTTCCCGTAGTAAATCAACGGCATTAAAATAACTCACATCGATAACCATACCCGCAAGTTGTTCACTCTTTAGATTAAATACCCCGCAAAAAACCATTTAATTAATAATGAGAGTAATTCATGACAACAGTAGAAACAGATATTAATCCGTCGACTAGACCTCCTTCGATATTATCACTTGCCTTTGATTTACCTAATATTTGTTCTTTATTTGGACTGTTTTCGGCATTATTAGCACTGTACTTTGCCATGATCGGTATTTATCCTGCTGCAATGATAGGGTTAATTTGGGCGGTATTCTTTGATTGGAATGATGGCAAGATTGCCAGAAAAATGAAAAATAGAACGGCAAAACAAGGTCAAATTGGTGGGCAAGTAGATTCACTTATCGATATTGTTAGCTTTGGCATCTGCCCCGCAGTAATCTTATTGAGTTATGGCAATTATCATCCTGCGTTTCTCCCCGGTGCTTTTATTATTGTTGCCGCTTGCGTCTTACGACTTAGCTATTTTAATGTTTATGGTTTAGATGGAAAATCGAGCTATCAAGGTCTTGCTTCTGATAATAATGCCATCATTCTTGTTTTTGTTTTCCTGCTAGAGAGTGTTATCTCTA
>JALJPB010000157.1 GCA_022969175.1 Colwellia sp.
AATTAGAGACTTGGGGATATCAGGAGCGATATCGAACAATAATTCTAGCGTTTTTTGTTCTGATTTTATACTAAGTAGATTAGCCAAATTCTCAAAGACATTATCTAATTGAAAGGGTATTTGCTCAAGGTCTAACTTACCCGCCTCGATTTTTGAAAAGTCTAAAATATCATTGATAATACCCAGTAATAACTCGGCTGAACGATTCACTTTATCAATATAATTGTACTGTTTACGGTTAAGATCTGTTTTTAGCGCTAACTCAGACAAGCCAATAATGGCGTTCATCGGCGTACGAATTTCATGAGACATATTCGCTAAGAAATCGGCCTTCGCCTTATTAGCTTCATCAGCAGTGTTTAGTGCCGACTTCAGTTGACGGGCATTTTCTTTTTCGTTACTTATATCAACGAAGTTCCCTACTAATCCTGCAGGTTCGTTGTTACTATTGGCAAAGCCACTGATCCAATATAATGTGTCATGGATAACTCCATCAGCAAAGGTGATTTTAACTTCCTTTCTTAATGTTTTCTGATATTTAATAACGTCAATATCTTCCCTTCGATAATTTTTCCTATCTTCTAATGGGATAAACTCTAAATCTTCAACCGTTAAACCAATCAAATCTTCGCTATTTAAAGCAAAAGTTTGTTCAAATGCTCGATTAAAACCGAGGAATTTACCTTGTGCATCTTTGTAAAACAACGGCATCGGTACAGAATCAATAATTAATTGGTTTAGTGATATTTGTTCTTTTAGCTCCAGTTGCGCTGAATTAGCTTCTTGCTCCGCGATTTTTCTTAAATTGATTTCGCTGGCTAACTTTCTGTTCCAAAAAATGATGACTGCAATGACGAATAACAAGCTAACAGCAACACTAACAACAAGGGCGTAATCGACTCGAGCAACGAATTTTTCATCACCCCAAGCTTCTAATATTTGTTGATGTTCTGATTGGCTAATTGAGTTTAATGCTTGGTTCATCAAAGGAATTAAGGGCTCAAATTCTTTGCGGACACCAAAAGTAAGGTTTGTACTTAAGTCGGTACTGCCGACAATATTGACATTGTTAATACCCAGCTCTGAAATGTTATAACTTGCCTGCGCCAAAGTAGCTAATAAAATATCAACCTTTCCCGTTGAAACATCAAGCAGACCTGCTTTTATGTTTTCAACTTCGATAAATGATATCGTCGGGTAAGCTTCGATAATAGCAGTTACATTGCCATAATCTCTAATAACCGCTATTTTTTTATCAACGATTTGATCAATACTCGCAACAAAGCTCTGATGCCTTTTTGCGATAAAAACAACGGGACTTGACAGATAAGACACAGTAAAATCTATTTCATCTCCATCTGCAAGTTCAAAATCTGTTGTTCCAGAAATAACAGCCACTTCACCACTTTTAATTTTTCTTATCGACTCAGTCCAGCTACTAGAAGGCACGATTTCAAATTCTATCCCTAACTTTTTCTCTATAATTTTTAAAAACTCAGACACAATCCCTATATAATTACCATCACGATCAAAGGCTTCATAAGGCAACCAGCTAGGATCGCCAGTAAAACGAATTTTAGGATTTTGCTTTATCCATTGCTGCTCTTGCACTGTTAATACTAACTGAGCTTGTTGTGCATTAGCTAATTTGCTAAACCAATGTGAATAAATAGTATTTCGTTGATTTCTTGAAATCGCCGCAAGCCCCTTTTCAATAATGCTTGTTAATATAGGCTCGTTCTTTTGGCTAGCAAACTGAACAGTATTCACCCCTAACTTCCGAGTCGATTTAAACGGCACTATAGTCTGAATACCTCCAAGTTGTAATTCATAACTCAACGTAGAGTAAGAGCCATAAATCATGTCTGCCTTACCTTCTAATACCGCGTCAATTGACTCTTTTAAGTTATCAACCAACAAGAGCCTTATTTCTGGAAAGTATTTTTTTATATAATCTATTTGCGCATATTCGAAAGGTATAGCAACAACTTTACCGTTTAAGTCCTCAAGTTTTGTGGCTGATAAATTTGAGTGGATAAAAAAATAATCTAACAATTCAAGATAAGGCTTAGAAAAAGCCATATATGCCCTTCGTTCGTCAGTTATGTAGACGGCACTGAGCAAATCAATTTCATTGTTTCGAAATTTATCAATTATTTTCCCCCAATCATCAATATAATGTTCAAACTCTAAACCCGTAACATTTGCTAATAATTTGACATAATCATTGGCGAGGCCAACATAATTACCGTCATTATCAATAAAATAAAGAGGGGGCCAATCAAGCGTTCCGCCAACGATGATTTTTCTATGGTTGTCAATCCATGCCTGTTCTTCTGCAGTAAAGTTAATTTGAGGTCGCCCGTCAACAGACAAAGGCTCTTGCGGCCATACCGCACAGCTGACCAACAATAATAAAATCACCATTACTTGAAGATTAATTTTAACTGAAAAACATGTATTCACATAAATCCTTTCTAAATATTTTCTCGTCAATAAAAGTCATTTACAAAACTAAACAAATTATTGCTCTGTCTGTTAACTTTAAAGTAACTTGCTTTTATAAAATAGTATATTATTTAATAAATATTATATTTATCAAACGATACCACAGAGTAAACTTAATTTTTACTCTAGAGTACTTCGATATTATGTTGACCGAATAAATTGATTAGGTTTAGCTCAATGACCATAGATAAAAAACGTGTAATTCTTATAGTAGATGATACCCCTTTAAACATTGAAGTATTGTTAGGTATTCTTAAAGAAAAATATAGAGTGAAGATAGCAAAAAATGGCGAAAAGGCGTTAAAGATAATTAATACCTCACCACCCGACTTAGTGCTTTTAGATGTAATGATGCCAGAGATGGATGGCTATCAAGTTTGCCAAACGATGAAAAACATCCCTGCTACGGCTACGATCCCAATCATTTTTGTTTCTGCGAAAAATGAACCAAATGAAAAGAAAAAAGCCCTAGCTCTAGGTGCTGTAGACTATATCACTAAACCGGTGACCCCCGAAGAAGTCTTAAATAAAGTACTTATTCATTTAAGCTAATTTAATTTAATTTAAGTTAAGTTTTATTCAACACCATTGTCTCGACTTAAAAATCAAACGTCCCTACTATTAACAGTCATGATTAAAATCAGGATAAAAAAAACCGAGTACCTAATAGGGCACTCGGCAAAAGGTATTTCAAAAATACCAAAGGGAAAGTTAACATGTCAAATAGCGAGCAAATCGTTTACTTGATGAAACTATAATAGCGAATAAATTTACGAAGTATGTGTACTTTAAACAGTCTAATGTGTGCATTCTAAAAATTTTAAGTCGCCGTAGCTTAAGTTGGTTTTCACCAACTATATTAGCTATTAACAGCACTACGCTTTATTAATGAAAATAGTTACTGATGAGTTAATTCGAACAAGTTTTCTTGCTGTTGCCATTAACACCTTTTATATCGTCACTGTGTTTGTTTAGCTGAAGGGTCTTTGGCCAACTCATCCTTTTGGGCAACATAAGTTTATCGTCAATCAGCCTACCGAGATTGTCTCACTGATAGTCATCCAGTACCTAGTAAGCTCTGGCCAGCTTTATTATGCATATATTTTAGTAACACTTTCATACTCGTAAAACACACATTGGGCTGCGGCTAACACACATCTTTTCATCGTCAATCCTTCACAATGCTTCCTATCAAAACAAACAAAACATTCAAAACATTCAAAAATTAAACATTAGGAAATATGATGAAAAACACTAAATTAAGAACAATATTAATAAGCACAGCAACTGCAGCTACATTGAGCTCTTCTTTTGCCATGGCAACAGTCGGCGGCAATGGTGTCTTTGGCGAAACGGCCTTTATCAATGAAAAACAACCTGTGCCCTTTGCTAGTATTAGCCAGAACAATCAAAGTGAAACCACTATTGCTGGTACGTTTAAAACCATTGATGGCGTATTTGTCGGCGCACAAAGCACCTATGACTGGAGTAGTTCAAGCAAAGGGATTAAGGCAACCACTTTTGGTGCCGGCTATCGCTATAACGTATCTGAAAACTTTTATTTAATGCCGCAAGCAACTTACACTTTTCAAGACCGTGAAGGCGATTACAGCTACCAAAACCCTTTCACACCAGCCACGCTTGAAGCTGAAAACAATCGTTGGGATGACCCTAGCTATAACAAGGGAGATGCATGGGAATTAGGTCTGCAAGCAGGCTATTATTTAGACAGCGGCGTGTTTTTTGCCGCCCGTTATGGTTATGAAAAAAGTAAAGATTCATTTTCTATTACCGAAATGGTATTAACGCCAGAACAGTTACATGCCCAAACAGGTTTTGATAAAAAAGTAGCCATACAAAATGTAGAGTTAACCATGGGTTATCAAATAGCTGATGTGGTTACGCTCTCGGCTAGTTGGATGCAACATAAATTCAGTGATGTAAATGGCTATTATGACAGCGGTAATCCTGAAGTAAATCCTTTAGCTAGCGGCACAGCTAAGTTTAACGGCAAGTCGACTGATTATGAACTAAAAGCCACATTTACTAGTTTCGGTCAGTTAGTACCTTACATGAGTTATACCAACATCGGCGATCAAACCTTAAAGATGGATCATGCTGTGGTCGACGTTAAAGGTAAGGCAAGTAATGAATTTGAAATTGGCATGTCATTAGCTTTTTAATAATATTCAACAGTCCCCGATAAAATAACAAGACAGCTCCGTGAGCTGTCTTTTTACTTTATCAAAGCCAATATTGTTTTACCTAGTTGGTACCTCATAGAGATAGTAATGTTCGTAACTGTTCTGCTGATATAAGTTTACTCACGCCAAAACCGAGTGTTGGTGAGCATTCTTTGTCGACAATAGCCATTAAAGGAATATTTAATAAAAGTGTTAACTGTTCAAGCTGTTGATAAAGCGCTAAGGCTGGTTTATCTTGAGTTTGGTTAAAATTATCACTAACTAAAATAGCAATAGGCTGAGGTGTCTTTTTAGCGATGACCATAGCCTTTGTTACACTAGTGGCGGCGAGAATACTGAAGTGACTTTTTAAGTTTGCCGACATAGAACGTAAGTTTTCCGGTCGATTATCAACTAATACAATACGTGGTTTAGCTAATACCTGCGCTTTGTTTACAAAGGATTGGCTGGCAAGACCTAACCAATGCGTTATCAGTTTAGTTAATGCCGCGGGATCAATGGGTTTAGTTAAATGCTGGTTGAAACCTAAGTTAATAAAACGTTGCTGATCATCGACTAAAGCATGCGCCGTCATTGCAATTACCGGTAAGTTAACCAGATTGACGTAGCTTTGTGGCGACTCGATAGCCAGTTTTCGTATTTCTTTAATCGTGGTAATGCCATCCATAATTGGCATTTCGATATCCATTAATACTAAATCAAAATGCTGTTCAGACAAAACATTCAGAGCTTGATGACCATTTGCAACAATGTCTACCGACAAAGCAAATGGGATCAGTAATTCTTGTATAATTTGTTGATTAATTTCGTCATCTTCAACCACTAAAATTTTCTTATTTGATTTCTTATTTGATTTATAATTACTGACAACCGTAATTTTCTGTTCATTGAATGGCACGTCTTTCAATTGCTGGTCATCGTCTTGCAAGGCGCAGTCCTGCAAACTAAAACTAGTGGTAAAACTAAATTTATTACCAACACTTGGGCGGCTTGTTACCATGAGTCCGGCATTGTTTCCTGCTTCATTTGCCATTAATTGTGCAAGTTGACAACAAAGCCTTAAACCTAAACCGATGGCAATAACACTATCACTGTGTTCAGATACCCGTCCGACAATGACTTCATTAGCATAACTGCTACCGGTATCGCTGACGACAAAAGTTAAACTTAACTGTTCATCTGTCTTATCGATGTCGATAACATCAATACAAATAGTGCCTTGCTTGGTATGTTTAATGGCGTTAGTCACTAGATTTACTAATAATTGCTGCAACCGAGTAGCATCACCTTTAAGTTTAGGTAAACAAGATTCATCGATGTTACTGAGCAAAGTTAAATTATTATCTTTTAATCTAATTTCTAGCAAGTCTTGAATATTAGCTAATACATCTTGCAGTAAAAAATCCTGCTGATTAAACGCTAACTCTTTGCGCTCAAGTTTACTAATATCAACAATGTCGTTAACCACACCCAACATATAAGTGGTCGCACGATGAATTTTCCCTAAATAATCCGACTGTTTGTTAGTATTATTAGGCTGTAAAGCCAAGTAACTTAAACCAAGTATGCTATTTATAGGGGTTCGTACTTCGTGGCTCACCTGAGCGAGAAAATCGGTTTTAGCCAAATTAGCTTGTTCTGCTTCGGCTTTTGCTTGTTCAAGTAGCACTAAAGTTTGCTTTAATTCTTGTTCAACTTGTTGCCGTTGTTGAATTTCGTCTTGCAACTTTTGATTCCAAGCTTGTGCTTGTTTATTTTCCTGACTTTGACTAGCAGCAATAAAACTATGGTCTAATTCGGGTAAGTGTTTACCTTTTGCCCACTGATTAGCCGTATTAAGCTCTTCGCCTACCAATAACCAACGGCTATCTTCAATACTTTGCCACAAGACTAATTTCTCGCCATAAGGACGGCGGTTCTCTTTGGCCTGCTTTAGCCAAAGGGCATTAAAAATTTGTCGGTAGAGTTTAGCTCTTATCGTAATTAACCCATGCTCAATATTAATTAAACCCGTCAATAATAGACGGCTGTAGTCAATATTTTCATTCACTTTTAGCCACTCATCGCCGTTGCTCAGTAATTGCTGATAAATGTCTAGATTAAATGTCGCATGATTTTCATCTAACAATAAACGGTCACGAATGGTTCGTAAATGCTCGGGATTATCTTTGCGTACCCAATCATCTATTATTTTTTCCGTCAATAACTTAGCTAACCAGTCTTGTTCATTAAGCATTTGAGCATTATCGCTATTGTCAGCAATAAGTTGGCAAATTTTCTGCGTTAAAAATGGTTGTCCACAACTCCAGGAAAATATTTCAGCTAAGAGTTTATTACTATCAAGGTGGTCAACGTTTAGCCCTGAAGCGAGCGCGAATGATTTTTCTAGCTTAAACCCTTGTAATGAAATAGAGCGACCAATATTAAAAGGTGAACGTTGAGGATCAGCCATTAAGTCGGAAGGTAGGGCGACACCAAAAAGTGCAAATTGCAAACGGTTCATTTGATCTTGATTGGCTCGTTGATTATAACAAGCACGGATC
>JALJPB010000158.1 GCA_022969175.1 Colwellia sp.
GCAGAATCAGGGTTAAATCCGAATGGAATGATTAGAAGTTGTAGATTAACTCAAGAGTTTGAAATAAAAGTTTTTGGGCCTAATGAACAGCCTTTGAACCCTGATACCGAATTAAATGGTGCCTCACGAAGAGCTATTACGTTGTCATTTATACTTGCTCTAACAAAAGTAAGTAATGTAACTGCCGCAAATATAATTGATACACCTTTAGGCATGACTTCAGGACTAGTCAAACAGTCTATTTTGAAAAACCTGATAAAACAAGGCTCTCAAATTATTATGTTTTTAACTTATGATGAAATCAAAGGTGTTGAAAATATTATTGACCAATATGCTGGTAGTACTGTCACTTTATCCTTTTCTGGACATTACCCAATCATGTTAAAAAATAAACCAACTCGTCAAGGTGAGTCTATGTTGTGTGAATGCAATCATCGACAATGTTGTGAAATATGTGAAAGAACGGATCAAACTAATATGCAGTTAAGGAGAGCTTAATATGGAAAATGTTTTTGCTCCATATCAGATAACAATGCCTAGTAGCTACCAAGATAGCATCAAAAATTATGTTTCTACAGGTACTCGGAGTCAGTCTAGAGAAAATGCTCCTTTTAATCGGCAGATAGATTTTTGGTACATGGCTTTGTGTTTAGCGTTTAATAAAGATTTAACACCAATAAAAGAAAAGAACACATATAATGCAATAACAGCAGAAATTTTGAGTCGTAATTCTTTCAGACCAATCCAAATGCAGATGATTGCTTTATCAGCTACTAATGATGAACAAATTTTAAATGCTCCTAAAGAAATGTTAGATATTTGTATTAATTTAGCAAATGCAGGCATTCCTTTATTATTAAGTATATTAAACGATCCTGACGCTACGCCTCTTCAAAATATATTTGATGAATTAGAAAGTTTAGGTAATTAATTTTACTTAATAGTGGACAATATAAGCTTAATACTTATATCAAATAATGGTTACAAAAGGTACTCCATCGAGTGTGAACACTGATTTTTATTCCCGTATCTAAATTTAACAATGTACGCTGAATATTTTGTCCAGCGTACATTGACCAATATTATTTAATACAGAAAATTAAAACTACAGGAGCTTGAACAGTAATAGGCTTTACTTGTGGTAGTTTTTCTTTTTTACACACTACAAACTTAACTTTATTAATTACTTGCCCTTTATTGGCATTATTAGGTAGTTTATTTTTAAGGATGTCATCCAATGTTGAAGGTGAAAAATTGGATGATATTTCATTTTTCTTTAGAGCCCAAAATATTACATCTAAATGACTTTGCTCTATCAAATGATATGTTTTACCAAATTGATACAAGGTTACTTCAGTATTATCATTAAAAACTTCATCTACGAATAATTGATTGTTACTTGGATTTATAGTTCTAATTAGAACCCTTGCTTTTATGGAATGATGTCCAGTCCTAATCGCACTTTCTTTTCTTGATAAATTTTGAAAAATTTCATTCCTTATTTGCCTAACAATATCAAACCTAAGGAAAGTGAATACAGAATAATTGTTATCATCCAAAAATGTCAGAGAGTCCATTATTGATTTCGCAACTATCTTTTTAGGATGGACTTCTAACCAATAGCGAATACCATTAGTGATATTCGTAGGTAAAGGAATAATAATCAGTTCAATTTCAGAATCAGTGTTTGGATTAGTTGTTATTTTAGCTTCTACATAAACAAGGTTGACGCCATCACGTTTAATATTTCGGCTTAAATCACAAAGTTGTGTACAGTGGATCAAGACGTTTTCAGAATTACTAACATCCCCCTTAATGATTACTGCTCCGTATGGTATATAGTGGCCGATATCTTTCGCTATTTTTTGTGCAAATTTTTCATTATTAGCATCAACTTCTTTTTCGTGTTCCTCAACAGCTAGCTTTTGGTCCATTAACTCATCAATAGCTATAGCTTCGATATGTTTTATGTTTAAAACAATTTGATTAAAGGTTTCTTTAACCCCTGTAGAACCAAAAAAATGTACCGATGACTCTAAATCATGAACCGCTATAGCTGAATAGCTAGAAAAGCTCTGGAATTTATTAACTTCATTTTTGATATTATTCTTTAAGCTGTCTAAGGCCTCAGATAATTCATTAGAAGATTCAAGGTGAAATAAATTTCTGGAACCGACTATTCCTAAAAGATGCTGTTCAAAAGGGTAATTTTCGTGAGAAGTGCTAGCATAAATTTGCTGAAGATATGAGAAGTCCATATTCCATAATTCTTCTTCTATTTTTGATATGGAGCTTTTATTTGCTCTTTCAAACTGAACAACAAATTCATTAAATACTTTAGCCGCATCTTTTCCTGCTAACATTTGTTCGTATTGGAGCTGTATCGTTTCCTGCGCATTATCCTCGACCAAAACTGATTTGTTTATAATTGAGAATGCTAGAGAACTGCTTTTTGCTTTTGCACGATAGGTAGATCTTTCATCGTTTAGTTGATCTGTAGAAGATATTAAAAATATTATAGGTCTTTTCTCATTATTACCAATACCTCCTAAATATGGGGCTAATTTATTAATATCATCAAAATCATCTCCCATCATGATATCCATAATGATGACATCATATACTGCTAAATCACTATTATTTGATGGTCTTTTATTATATTTTGTAAGTACAAACTTTTCATGAGAAAAAATATTAAAAAAAGGCTTAAATGTATCATCCTTGTTATTAAGTAAATCAAGAAACGATACAAGCACATTATTAAATGACACTAGTTCCTGTATTTGATCAGTATCTAAATTTTCAAATGGTTCAACGAATAGTTTTTGATATTCTGAGATAATAATTGCATTTTCAACAAACTCATTACTCTCAATATAAGTCGCTATTTCATCGGGATCACTTTGATTCTTAATTAACCCTTTTTGGAATAGATAATTAGAGGTTACAATAAAAGCATGTGATCCTGTGTCATTTAAAATTGGTAATAGAGTAACTTCTTCTCTTAGAAAAGAGTTGATAGTAGGCTCTTCAATTATGTCGTCGTCGATAATAGCAACAGTTATCTTATTCTCTTCTATAGTCACAAAAATTCCTTTTAAGTTTTAGGTAATTCGAGAATGAAAGTGCGTAGTCGGCCATCATCGCTTTTAAACGAATCTAAATATAGTGAAGTTCCATGATATTCAGCTATCTCTTTAGAGATATATAAACCTAACCCTTTACCATTTTTTCTATTTGTATAATAGGCATTGAATATATCTTCTTTATTAATTTCATCTATTCCTGGTCCATTATCAGATACTGAAACTGTTCTCGCTTCAGTATCTAAATCAATAGAGATACTCCTACCTGTTTCACCTGACTTAACAGACTCTTGGACCCAATATATTGAGTTTGTAATTAAGTTCTCTAATACTAGGGCAACAAGTCCCAAAACCATCTTTACATTATATGGTTCTATTTTGGTTGAACCATCAACAGTATAATTGATCTGTATCTCATGTCTTTCAAAGCGGCCAGAGAACCCATCTAATACTGATTGAATAGTGCCAGAAATGTTAAAAATTGCTTTACGATTTCGACCTGAGGGGCTTAAGGCATCAACTGTGCGAATTCTTTTATTCGTAACATTTATTTGTTCGCGAATAACTTTTATTATTTCCGTTGAAGAGCTGTTATTACCATTTTTTTCTAATTTTTTTAAATTATCAGAAGTACTTTGGGTTAATCTTGCTAGTTCATGAACGACCTTTTCAACTACCATCCCTAAGCCAGCTAACTCAAGAACTTCAATTCTTTGTTCGGTTGAAAGTTTCACTGCATGTTCATATTTTCGAACATTTTCATATTGTGTTTTTAATACATGGCTAATTTCATCGATAACGTTTCTATCTTCTTTAGGGATGACTTTTCTAAGTGAAGTAGCTTTTTTTTGCGCTGACTTTAACTGTTTCTTTGCATCTCTGAGTGTTTCTCCTGCTGTCATTTCAGCCGCTGCTTTATCCCTTTTATTTCCTTTGTAGAACTCTATAAAAGATTTGAAATCCTTATTAACTACTTCAGTTAGAATGTGTTTAAAGTTATCTAGCTCTCGGCATCCTATTAGCTTTTCCCTGTTAGCCGAATCAATAAAATGTGGATTATTCTTTTTTGATATAGATAAGGAACCAACAGTTTGATATCGATTGAAACTAAAACCACTCGACTTTAAAGCCCCTACGTCCGATTTCAACCAATCATCTTCTAAGCTTCCAGTAAGCCCTATCCTAAAGTTATCTCTATAAATCGTATATCCGCCACACCAAACATTTAATTCTGTTTTAATTTCAGTAGCACTATAATCTATAAGGTCACTAGCAATATCTCCACGGTTAAACCATAGTAGGTCTAACTTAAAAGCTCCAATTGCTAGGAGCTCTTCTTTTGTTATTCCTTGCCTAATTAAGTCATCTTCATTCCATTCTCTTGTTTCAAATGAGTTTTGTCCTCTCCATCTCATTGAGCGACGCAAGGATATTTTCGATGAAACTTTATCGATTTTAAATTCAACATCAGCTTGAAAGTTTGCCGCTTCTTTAAACCAAGAATAGATACCGGGAATAGGCAATATTCTTCCATTAAACTTAACTCTAATTGGAAATTGTATGCGCTTACTAAAAGGGTTTTGTAATCGTCTTAAATAGTAATTAATAAAAGCTTTAACCTTTTTTTCATCCCAATGGGCATTCAAATTATTAATTACTATTTCAGTACCACTTATATTAGTATTTTTAGATGAATACTTATCAATAACAGGAATATCTACGTCATCTAAAAATAAATTAGGATTATCAAATAATTTCCAATCAAAATTAATTCGACTATAAAAAGCACTGTCTTTTTTCCCGCTTGTTACAGTAGATTTATTTCCAATCCTCATCATTGATAATCGACCAACTCCTTTTTCTCCTAGCAGTTCAGAGTCAGCATCACCTTCTTTTTCTATCCATTTCGTAGGTGTACCGATGACTAAAAATGAATCCTGTAGATCATCTTTAGACATGCCGACACCAGTGTCTTTAATTATAATTTTGCAGTGTTTTTCAAAAATTTTTCGAAGTGCTGAAGATATTTCACTTTTTGATTTGCATACGAAATCATTAAGTATCTTTTGCTCCAATTCATCATCAACACTATCGACTAAATTAGATTTTAATATTGTAAAGCATTCATTAACACTTACTTTATCATTCAACATTTTCGATAAAATAGCTTTTAGTGTCGATGAAAAAGGATTTTTAATACTAATCGTAACTCTTTGAGATTTTGCATCTATTGCATTTTTAATGAGTTCGTTGAGGGCTATATCATCTGATGTAATTAATTCTGCTCCAAGTTGCCTAAGAGCTCTTGCCGCAATTCTAAATCCTTTTGCCATTATTGACTCACCATGATTTTTCAATATTTTGTTTATAATATACTAACTTAGCTAGTCTTTTTATGTTTGTTTTTATAGTTTTATATGAACGACGATTTATCCAACATGTATGAGTGATTAGTGACATTTATATAGTCAAAAAAATCAATATCTTGCTCTGCCATTTTTATTTTAACTCTTTCCAATAGCTTTGGCTTTGATTCAGTATCAAAGTTTTCATAACCGAGAAGAGTAACTTTTCCAGAATTGATATGGATCTTTATCAATTGGATATCATCCAGTTCACCGTACATCTGTAATGCAGATCCTACATAAACTCGAAGTAATGATGATAAATCATCAAGAAATTTCTTATGAAAAATAAGAGAATGGGGTTGACCATTTTCAAATACGAGTTTGGAAGCGGATAATAATTTATTGGCTGATATACATTCTGCTGATATCTGTTCGACGTCAGCAATGTTAAACAATAACTCTTTCGCTTGATGCTGGGCAATTTTATATGTATTAAAAAAAGCTTTAATATCTCGTTTTAAGTCATCAGGTTGATGAGTGTATGCTTTGCGTTTTTCAAACATAGCAAGAGCAAAATAAATCAATAAATCTTCTTTACGCATATTAGCCGCAAGATCTAATTCTTCTACACCAAACCAATCGGTAACTAGTTTTAATGCTTTTTTATTTGAGCCAATGATTTCTTTAATTTGTTCACTACTGTTGAACTCTTCATTAGCTGGAACTCGTCCATAAGCTAAGCAACTGAGCCAAAAAGATTCTAGGAGCTCTTGGTGTTTGGTAAATAAAATGCGTGCTTGGTCTTCACTTACTGGCTTAGGTTCAGTGAGTTGTTGCCACTGATATGTTCTTTTATGACGATTTCTTAAAAATTCTTGTTCAAGTGCTTTATCTTTAAATATATAGAATATACCCGGAGCAATCGCTATAGGCTCTTCATCAATGATTCTTTCTATATAACTTTTTAGTTCAGCTTGAGTGAAATATTTTTGGAATGTGTTGCGAGACGTTATCACCCCATCTTTGTAGAGTGTAAACTGCGCTAAATGGCTCTCATTTGCCAACATTGCAGATACAACTAATAGTTTATTAGTTGTATCCCAAGCTCCTAATACAGCAGTAATTCTTTCGTCTTGATCTTCAATAACATTTATCACAAAGCCAATGTTAACTACATCAGAGGTAATTATCTCTGAATCAGGACGAAAATTAGGATCCCAACCAAGAACGTCTATACCATGTGCCTCTAACTCCCTAAGGTCATCTCCTCGGCCACATCCATAATCAAATATAGAATATTCACCTGATAAGAATCCGTTTTTGGCGAGTGTTTTCATCGGGGCTGATAGTTCATGCCTTACTATGGCCGTTTTATGCCTATCTATTTCTTTCTCGTTTTCAATATTCTTATTTACCGCTGAGCTTCTAAATAGGCGACCATCAACTAGCTCATAACCATGTTTTTCAATTAATCGTTCCCATGAGTTCTTAAATCCAATCATACGACTATTTTCATATAGACCAGCAGCTTCACCTTCTTGTGTGAGCATAGAAAAGTGACCATGAAATTCATGGTTCTTGGAAATCATTGTTTCTTTTCGATGAAGAATTGGTGGGTTTTCTTGTTCGGAATAGTTTGTAACCCGGTGAGATAGTTTTGTTAAATCTACATTCACACTCTGTTCTAGGGCGGGATATGAGTCCTCGAAAAATAATGGATAATTTAACAAGGATAAACGAAAATCATTTCTAAAGACTTTAATCAGATTCCAATTATCGTCATCAATTTTTAATGCTTTTGCGACAATTTTAATGAATTTAGATAGTCCTTCCGGTATATCTGAAAATGTATCCTTATGAAAATAAATTGAGTCAGGTAGTTTCTTACCTACATCAAGTGAGTTGACTAATTCTT
>JALJPB010000159.1 GCA_022969175.1 Colwellia sp.
CTGATATTTTTAAATAAGCATAATGCTTAGGCGTAAGCTTTACCCCTTGAGGGGGAACTAGATCAATGAAAGGATTATGAACCGGCTTAGTTACATGTTTATGCACTTGCGTTAAGACTTCATCATAAGCATGTGGGCCAGTGACACCTAAAACATTAGGGTGTAGCTCAATGATTTCATCTTTTCTTGCGCCTAAACAACCTGTAACCAATACCTTACCGTTTTCAGCTAACGCTTCACCAATGGTATCAAGCGACTCTTTAACTGCCGAATCAATGAAACCACAAGTGTTTACAATCACTAATTCTGCGTCATCATAGCTATTGGTTACATCATAACCTTCAGTACGAAGTTGCGTAAGAATACGCTCTGAATCAACTAAATTCTTTGGGCAGCCGAGCATACTTACACCAATCCTTCGGGAGAGTCTGATTTTTAAAGACTTTGTTAGTTTTTAATCGCTTTCAGCGAACTAAGATCAGTTAATTACATTAATAATACTGGTCTTCTTCCACAACCTGGGCCAACTAATAAATATCGAGTTAATCATCAGTTCTAGACCGCGTTATGCCACAGAATTTAAAAATTGTACTGAGATTTTTTGTATATTTTGTTCTAAAGAGAACATGGTTGAAAAACCACATTACATTAATAGTTTCCAGATAGCGGACGCTCCCCACAGGTGAAAACATTAGACTATGAAACACCAGCAGAGCGATTTAGCCAGTGTTGCGTTGATCGGTTGAACTCATACATCAAAGCGGTCATTAGGTGATTTTTTCATTTTTCATTTTTCATTTTTCATTTTTCATTTTTTCAGAAATAGCTTTAGATATGGCATTTACATATTGATTGATATTAAAACCTGGTGCTTTTTGTTCAAGCTTTTCCAAAACATTTAAACAAAATTCTTTCGAGATAAATTCATCACTTAGCCCACCATTTACTCTTTGATTTTCTTCACATGCAATTTCCGTTGCTGCTGTTTCTAAAATCTTCATGTAATTTCCCTATAACGCAATTTAGATCAACTTCATGGAGTAACTAAGGCTATTTAGCGCATCACAAATAGTGGACCAGTTTTAGTTGCCAATTAACAACCAGCAGCGTAAATGTTGTAGAGATAACCCATGACGGCTCATCTCTATTTATAATTTTATTATTAACAATTATTGAAAGTCGTCACTACTTTTTATATTTTTCCAATCGTCGCGGTACAATCGCTAGAAGTAAAATAAGTAAGGTTATAATACCTGTTGAACCACCGCCACCGCTTGACTTTTCAGGTGTTGGTGCAGGTACAGGAGCTACTGACCTACTAGAGTCTAGCGGATATGCATCACTTGAATCATCAACACCATCACCATCATCATCGGTATCAGCATTATTACCAATGCCATCGCCATCAGTATCGACAGACTCTGTAGCATCTAATGGGAAAGCATCATCTGTATCTAAAACACCATCACCGTCATCATCTGTATCAGCATTGTTACCAGTGCCATCTGAATCAGTGTCAACTGATTCATTTGCATCTAATGGAAATGCATCATCAAAATCTAAAACACCATCACCATCATCATCAGTATCAATTGCATCATCTATACCATCGCCATCGGTGTCTATATCACTAGCTTTATTAGCATCGAGAGGATATTTATCAATACCGTCATTCACACCATCACCATCAGAATCTTTATTATTAGCAAAGGTTCCTATTAATGATTCAGTTAAGTTATTAATACCATCTTCATCTAAATCAGTATTGGCGTCACTATCGTCATTGCTATTTAAGTCATTAGCAGCTTCATAAGAATTTGACATACCATCGCTATCGCTATCATTTTCGGCACTGGCAAATTGATATGTTGTTTCACCAAACATAACTTTTTCAATATTGATTAAATTGTGATTTACGGAAACATCTTGATTAGCTACTTGAAAGCCATTTTCTGCTTTGGTTAAGGTATAATCTCTTAACTTATTGGTATATAAGGCGCTGTCGACGCCAACACCACCGTCCAAAATATCATTCCCTAGCTTTCCATCAAAGCTGTCATCGCCAGAATAACCAAAGGCTTTTTCATCACCCTCTCTCAATACAATAATGTCATTATTTGATGAACCATGTATTTTGGCATTTTTGGCAAAAACAAGCCTTTCTTCTGCTTTTCCTTTAGCGATGTAATGAGCAAGACCGTCAGGAAAATCCCCAGCATTAATAGCTGTAACTACGTCGGGGTTTTCTGTCAGGTAATAATATTCAGAAAAACCTGGGACCCCGCGCTCCACGGGATTACTACCATTGGGTCCAGTATAAAAAGCTTTCTTCGCCCTTACATCGTAGAAAAAACGATAGCTTTGTGCCGCTGACGTTTCATCAGTAATAAATCCAATTCGACCATCTTCAAGAAAATAAGGGAAGAACCGTCTATCTATTAAGGCCCAAGGTTCATACTCTGGACCATATGACTCTAAAATATCTTTTTTCTTTAAGGTAAGTTCATGAAATCCGTCCCAGAAAGCACTAACAAATTTACCATTTCCGGTATTTATGAAAATTTCATTTGACCAAGAGTTTTGATAAGTAACCGTTAACTCTCCGTTGCCAAACTCTGGGTCACTCCATGTCCAAGGTACTGTGCCTGTACTTGCTTCTTCTGTACTGATTAAGTCATCAAAACCATCATTATTTATGTCTTTAATAATCATTTCATGACTTGCTTGATGGCCACGGTTAAAGTTGTAAAGAACTTCTTCAGAAACATCAGTAAAGTGAAGGTCTCCATCGTTTCTTAAAACCTGCAATATTCCCGTTTGTTCTTTTGCATTGGCCCATATAAAGGTGTTGATTAATATATCTAAATCGCCATCATTATCGTAATCAAATGCATTTGACTGAACAGAGTGACTGATATCCTCTGAAAAATTTTCGTTTGATTCTAAGTTGCCGTATTTCGCAGTATCTAGCCGAAAAGGGGTATCCGGTAAAGGTAATATATCACCATAAAAGTGCTCTGATTCAAACTTTATGTTGTCAATAATAATATTTGATGTTCCGCCTACATATGACGGGGAGTTTTCATCGCTAAGATGCCTGTCAGTAATAACAATTTCAGTCTCGCCATCGTTATCAAAATCGCCCATGGTTGCAGAAGTCCCCTGTGGAATCCAATCCAAATCAAGCGCATCTTTATCTGCTGCATCTTCAAAAGCAGAGGTGTACTTCATCCTAAATACGTTAAACCCTCCATTCCTATCGTTGATGTATAGCGCAATTGCACCGTTAATTCCTTGATTCCACGTGGGGTAAACGGAGCTATCTACATCGATGTTAAATGCAGAGCCTATAAGGTCAGGGTAGCCGTCATTATTAAAGTCGCCCAAATCCCCTTCATGCATGGCAAGATTTGGTTCAATAAGCGTCTTAACGTATTTGCCATCTTCAAATTTAAATAGATAATTTTCTACCGCTTTTGTAGGGCACTCATTATGACCAACGATGAATAAATCTTTTGTCCCATTTAAATCCATATCCTTTACTGTTATAAATGCTGTCCCGCCTGTTTCTTTAATCCCTAATTTAGTTTCGCTATCAAGCATTACGGTACCAGAGTCCAGCGCTTCAAATATGAGTAACTGTACTTTACCAGGTTCGTTTGCTGATTCGCCACAAAATTCTGCCGACCAGCCACCAATAAAAATTTCAGGGGCACCATTGCCATCCGTGTCACCACTGCCACTAAATAAAATGGGGGCTAAGTCATAGGTCGTATCTTCAAATTTTGCTATTTCAGAAACGGTAAAGTCACTAGATTTTAATAACACAGAGTCTGGAAGCTTATTGATATAAGTATCAAACAACTTATCCCCTGAGTGCTCAGTATTTTCTTGAGCAAAGACACTTATAACGGAACTTAACACCAATAAAGTCATTATTTGTTTTAACATTTAACATTCCTTTGAGAATAAATTTCATATTATTTTTTACTAGCTGTACAATTTGTAATTATTTCCACTTAGCGAGCAATAGAGAAAGAAATATGTCATTAGTTTTATTATAAATAATATGAAGAACATACCAATACACCATATGGTGTATTTAGATGCTTAACTCATTAAAAAGTTAATATTTTACTGACGATGCCGGCTTGAGAATTGACACCAAATTTTCGTTGAATGGATTTAACTTGTGTTCTTATAGTGTGAACAGAGCGGTTTTTTATGTTAGCAATATCAGTTAACGAAAGATTTTGACTAAGTTTATATGCAACATCAAGCTCGCTTTGGGTGAGAATTTTTTGAGCTAACAAATGATCAAACTTATCTAATAAGCGAACCGCCACAGGGGTAATTGTTAATAAAATTTTAAGTTCACTGATACCATTGAGTATAGGTACTAATGTCGCCTTATAGTCAGCATCATCATCGCCACTAGGAATAATGAATGATAAGGGTGCATCAACATTTAAAGAATTAAAAGATATTTGCCTTAAGATATGTTCAAAGTACTGTTGTGTTTTTATATTTATAAAGCTGACTGCATTAACTGATACAGTGAATGCTCTTTGCTTTTCAGCAAGTTTTTCAAATGAGGGACTTGATATAAAAACACATGAAGAGGAAGAAATTAGGGCAATACTTTGGTCACTTTGTTCAATGACCGCCACTAGTGTTTTATGGCTACCTGTATTTTTAAACTTAATGTTAAGTTCGATAGCTCTGCCAATATGGTTAACAAGAGAATTTAGAAATAATAACTCGTCATCGTTAAATAACCCATGAGTTGAATTTTTTTGAAAACTAATCCTCAGAGTTTGATTGTCAGGTAAATGCCAGTGCGCTCCAGTTGCACTATATGAATCGTACTTTGATAATAAAGGCTTCAATTCTGATTTATCGAATTTATCTCTCAGAAAAAACTGATGGTCACCGGCGAAGTGACCTTGCTTATGTTGAGTTAATAATGCTTGTGTCCAGACATCAACTCTCTGCATATCATTTTTATATTCTTTTCTATATTGTGGGTCACTCGCAACCCCTACAGATATACGTTTAATAGTCTCTAACGTTTTGGTGTTATGGACAGTTAAAGAGCCGCCATGCATATAAGTGTTTTCTGCAAAGAACTCTAACAACCATGACAAGGCCTTAGGCTCAGTTGCTATTTGATAAATTATCTCAACTAGTTCATTGTATTTATTAAATGAAAGCAATTTACTTATTATCCATAAATATCATCAACATAGTATTAAACTCTAGATTTCCATCTGTTCTAAGCATTGCATTCATTAATTTTGAATAATTAGTCAATACTTAAACTGTATATAAACTCCCCATAAAAATCAAAAGAATATAATTTTATCAAGTTGTAAGAGTAAATTAAATGGCTTAAGTTAAAGCACTGTTAAAATATTACATTAGAGAAATATTAATAATGTCATCAAATAATAAGACAATAATTAACGAAAAAAATGTTGATGAAGTGACTAAAATAGGTGCGCAAACCCAAGCGTTATTGACCTTAATGACCGCTGGTGAAGCGCCTGATTTTGATGATTTTCTCGCAGAACAAGCTCGAACAATATTTCACCCGGTATTCAAAAGTTTATCGAAAACGAGTACTTTTCAAGTCACGATTAAAAAGCTTAATATTACTCCTGATATTCCTTGTATCGAGTTAACCCCTGAAAGTGACAAACCTAAGAATGATTGGCCTACAATTATTTTTATTCATGGTGGCGGCTGGGCTTTAGCGGATTTTGACTGTTACATTAATTTTGTAAAATCAGTGTGCCACTATTGCCAAGCCAAAGTGTTTTTTCTGGAATATGATTTATCCCCTGAGAAAAAATTTCCTTTCGCACTAAATCAAGCTCATTCTCTGTTGCAGTATTTACATGACAATAATCAACAATTGGAAATAGATGCTGAGCGTATCGGCATTTTGGGTGATAGCTCAGGTGGTAACATGGCATTAGCGCTAGGTTTACTAAACCGAGATAATAGTACTTCATACCAAATAAAAGTAATGTGCCTTTGTTATCCATTACTAGATCTAACCATTAACAGTACAAGAGCATCGAGAATAAAATTTGGGCAAGGTGATTATTTTACCTCTGAAGGTATTTTAAATTGGTCAGTTCAAAACTATATCAATGAAAGTGAAGATACTTTGAACCCACTGGCATCACCGTTATTAGCTCGTTCATTTAAACAACTTCCCCCGACAATAATTATCAGTGCAGGATTTGATCCATTGCAAGATGAGAACAATGAATTACAGCAAAGACTTAATCAAAATAATGTCACTAATGAGTTATTACATTTTCCATCAACAATACACGGTTTCTTGTCATATTCTGCCTCATTAGACATTGCAGAGGTAGGTTTAAAAGAAATATGTCAACGAATTAGAAATAGATTGTGAAAAAGTACAACGAGATTAAGGTAGACAGGTAATTGTGAATAATTAGTTACTGATTTGAACTACAGTGTGCATTTAAACTACAGGCTAAATAGATAATATTGACTTGTTGCAAACTCAAACTTGTCATTAAATCTATAGCGCTATGTGCACATAGCAGAGAAGTGTGAAGTAACCTTTATGCTATAAGAACAAATCAAGTCTCAAAGTTGAATTTTTATTAATGTCAGTTATCGAATCAAAGTGACTGTTTTATGTTCATTGTCATTGCTTGTCAATTGGTACTTACAAAGTTAATGACCGTACGGCTAGAACTGGTCGCAACCCTCAAACAGGTGCCGCGATCCAGATTGCTGCGGCTAAAGTACCAGCTTTTAAAGCGGGTAAAGCATTGAAAGACGCGGTTAACGTTTAAGCATTTCAGTTCTCAAACAGTATCCTCTCAATACAGGGATACTGTTTGAGAACGTTATTATTTTAAAGGTGAGCATTTTAATTCTGCTTCTGCTCACCTTTTCAACAAATCATTCATAAAAGGAAAAACTCAACCTAAGTAATTAAAGCTCTTCATCTTCTACTCTAACGCCCCAAACATCATGCTCATCGGCATGAATAATTTGTACCCAAATTAAATCGCCAGGCTTGGCATCAAAATCATCAGACAAATAAACTTTGCCATCAACTTCTGGTGCATCCATATAAGAACGCCCTACCGCACCAAGATCATTGACTTCATCAATGAGAATTAAATATTCTTGGCCAATACGTGCTTGTAATTTATCCGCACTAATTTTCGCTTGTACTGCCATAAAGCGTTGTAGTCTATCTTCCATTACTTCATCTGAAACATGGTCAGGTAAATCATTTGCCTTAGC
>JALJPB010000016.1 GCA_022969175.1 Colwellia sp.
ACTCATTTAAGTTACGACAATCAATCACAGATTCTCGAAGGTTCTATTCGTTATGATGATATTGAAGGCGTAGATAACAAAGTGACTTATAACGCGAGTATCGGTCAGCGTTTTTCAACGGATACTTTAGTAAGTTTAAATGTTGGTAGTGGTTTTAAAGCACCAAGCTTTAACGACTTATATTACCCAACTGACACCTACGGCTCTCACGGAAATCCTGATTTAACGCCTGAAACCTCTACTAGTATCGAAGTTTTATTAAAAACTAGAGTTGCTAATATCGAAACAGAGTTGAGTATTTATCAAACAAAGATTGATGATTTAATTGAATGGCAGGCTGATGAAAATTATCAATACACACCTATAAATATCGCCCAAGCAGAAATAAAAGGCATTGAGTTAACCTTCTCTGCCGAGTATTTCAATTTCAATCATGAATTGCAATTGGGTTATTTAGATGCGATAAATACCACCAAAAATGAGCCTTTAATCCGTCGTGCAAAAAATACCGCAAGTTATCAAATATCTCGTCAATGGCAGCAGTTAAGTATACTCGCTAATATTCAATATCAGGGAGAACGTGAAGATACCCAATGGCCAAGTACGATAACATTAGACAGTTACATCTTAGTTGATGTAAGTGCTTCATATCAAATTAACTCTGCATGGAGTGCAGGAGTTAAAATTAACAACTTATTTGATGAAGAATATTATAGTGCTAATAATTATATTGGCCAACCTGCACAATATTTATTTACGGTAAGTTACCGTCAATAAATATAAATAATACATTTATTGCATGGCTTTTACTTAACAAGTAAGCCATGCGTTTTTAAATATAAGCAAAGTGTACTACGGGAGATATAAATAGACAAAAGTCATTATGCTTATTAAAAAAACAAAGGTATCTCACAAAGCTCTTTTACTTTTGGTTCTGATATATAGACATTCTGATCTGTCAAACGCCTAATTAGAATTGTCCACTAAAAGCAATGTAAATGACATAGATGTAACTTAATGACCGCTCCTTAAGAAGAACAAAATCACAACAAAATCAAAATCCCTGCCAATATCAATCCTGCAAAAAATACCGTTTCCGCCGTTAATAAAAACACCGGTCTCCAACCAACCGATGCAATCTGCTTAAGAGACGTTTTCAAGCCGATAGCAACAATAGCAATAACTAACAACCAATTAGACAAAACTTGAAAAAGTTGTACAAGTAACTCTGGTATGAGCCCTAAGTTATTAAGTACAGCTAGAATAAAAAAGCCAATTAGAAACCCCGGAATAAAACTGGTTAGTTTGGCTGTTAACGGTAGGCTTTCTTCAGTAGCAGAACGATTTTTGAAGCTGACAAAAATTATCATCACTATGGGTAATAACAAGGCGACACGCAATAACTTAATATAAGTGGCAATGTCTCCTGCCTCTGGCGATATCGAATAACCAGCACCTACCACTTGGGCAACATCATGAATGGAACCACCAATAAATACCCCTGCTAAATTATCCGGCAAATCAAACAAAGTGGTTATTATCGGATAGGTGATCATTGCTAAAGTACTTAACGTAGTAATACCGATAACCGTTAAGGCAAAATATTGCTCTTCAAAGTCTTTTTTAGGGAGTACGGTACTTATTGCCGCAGCCGCTGATACACCACAAACAGCAACAGCGCCACCCGTTAATACCCCAAACGACTTAGATAAACCTAAAACTCTTGCTAGTAAAATGCCAAAACCAATGGTAAGCCCCATACTCGATATAACAATTAGCGGAGCAGTAAATCCTAGTGAGACGATATCAGATAAAGCAATGCGAACACCAAGTAGACCAACGGCAATACGCAATAAAGATTTTGAACAAAACTCAATACCTTCTTGATGTTTATCTGACTCATAGAGAAAGTGCATCGCTAGCCCTAATAGCAGAGCAAATAACATAACTGGAGCATTATAGCGATTGGCTAAAGTAGCTGCGACAACGGCAATAAGTGAGCAAATCATCACGCCGCTGTATTTTGACTTCAAATGATTGAGCATAGTTAAGCGTAACTCCCCACTGTTAATTTTAAATTAATTGTTTTTTGAGGCTTGCCAAAATGACAAACTTTGCATGCTATTATCTTTTATTTTATTTTTATTACTACTTATATTCCTGCTCATATTCCTGCTCATATTCATTTTCATATTAGTGAGGAGTTTTTTATAAGAAGACAATTGATGCAGCGGTTCAAACATCGCTTGCTTTTCAATTTTTGCCACTGGTGTAAGCCCCTGTTCTATTGATTGCACCAAATATCTTATCGCTAATTGTGGTTGTTCAACTTGTGCATAAATCATCGCCAAATTATAACTAAACAAAGCTTTGTCGGTTCCAGTTTGCAGTTTATTTTTAAAGATTGTCGCTACATTTATGAGCTCGTTATTACTTTCTGGCAAAGTAAGTAACAATCTCATTAAATTTGCTGACGAAGTATCCTTTACATCTTGCTCTTGTGCTTTATTTTGTAATTTCTGATAGTACTCTAACGCCCTATCCTTTTCTTTGAAGGCAAAATAAACATCAGCTAACCCCTCAGTTAATAGCGGATTTTCTCGGTATAGCTTTAACGCTTCTTTAAATAATATTTCAGCATTATTATATTGACCCTCTTCAATCAACAGCATACCTAAATGGTAGGTCGCTAACAAATAATCGGGTTGCAGCGCGATGGCTTTTTGATACCAGTTTTTTGCAAGTGTAAACTGTCCTAAGCGATGCAGGGTTTGTCCTGCATGAACCATGCTAACAACATGTTGACTGTCTAATGTTAGTGCTCTTTCGTTAAGCTCCAATGCTTCAATAAGCCTGCCTTGTTCACTATAAATAAAACTCAAGTTTGATACCGTCGCAGTATTATCCGGATCTATTGCTAACGACTTTAGATAGGGAGCAATACTTTTTGATAGCCAGCCTGCAACATAATAAGCCGTGCCTAACGCTTTATATGACTCTGCTGACTGACTATCAAAAACTATCGCCTGATAAGCATTATCTATCGCCTTTTTTTGGGTCTGTTCATTACTTTCAAATTGAAATAATTGCTGAGAATATGCCTGACTCAATCCAGCATAAGCTAACGAATAGTCGGCTTTGGCTACCAGGGCTTTTTTATAAAAATCGATAGCAATTAAGTTATCAACTGCCCGATAACGTCGATAATACAACAAGCCCTTTTGATAAAGCTCTTCTGCTATTTGCTCTGAATTTGACTCTTGGTCATTTTTCTCAACAACTCCATGACTAAGCTTTTGCTCGGTAATGGCTTGTGTTAATGCTGAAACCATATGTTTTTGAAAAAAGTAGCCATAAATCACCACCAATAAACTGATAACAAACAACATGACAAACACAGTTTTAGACACCGTTTGCCAAATACCGATAAATTGTTGACTATCTAAATTGGGAAATTGATCATTACCGGTTAAATCTAACATTACAGCTGCAGGTCGAGCCAAAATACATTCACAGCTTACTTCAGGAACTAATCGATACCCCCTCCCACGCACCGCTTCAATATAAATAGGTTCACTGGCATTATCACCTAATACTTTTCTTAACAGCTTCACTCTTTGTTTGAGTGTTTCATCACCGATAACGACATTGGGCCAAACCACTTCCATCAACTCTGATTGTGTTAGCAAAGTCGGTGAGGCTTTTAGTAGTGCTAGTAGAAGTTCATAACTGAGTTTAGGCAGGGCTATTTCTTTTTTATTTCGCGTTAATATTCCTCGTTGAACATCTAACACTAAATCAGCAAAAAAATATCGAGTGACATTATTGCGACTTGTTTGATGTTTGATAATATCCCCCTAATGTGATGTGCTAATCGTAATATGATCATTGATGTTTTCCGATGCCAGTCAATCTACCTCATTTTCAGATAACTTCAATCATTGCTTCACCCTTTCACCAAACCTTCACCAATTATTAATTAAGCTTTCACCAAAGCTTCAAGTCCCTATCTGATAACACTTTATGCTTTTAATTAGCAAAAAATAAAAAAACAAAAAATGACAAAATATAAACAAGAAGCATAGGAGCAAACAATTATGACTAGCATAAGTTTGACAGCGAAAGATGAAATAGAGTCACCAACGATGGCTGAGTTTGACCAACTCTGGGGGCACCCAAAACCCTTATGGATGTTATTTATGGCAGAGTTTTGGGAACGATTTGCCTTTTACGGGATACGATGGGCGTTAACACTTTACATCGTTGCCCAGTTCTTTAATGGCGATAGCTCAGGGCAGGCGTTTGCCTCAAATACCTATGGTTCATATTTGGCACTGGTCTATGGTAGTGCAATATTTGGCGGATATGTCGCCGATAAAATTATTGGCTCACAACATTCCATTTTAGTTGGTGCGATTATCATGGGCGCAGGGCTTTTCATGATAATGATCCCCAATGAACAATATTTCATGGTGGGCTTAGCAACAATAATCGTGGGCAATGGTTTGTTTAAACCAAATATCTCTAATCTTGTTGGAAAAATATATGCCGAAAATGATCGACGTCGAGATAGCGGCTTTAGCATATTTTATATGGGCATCAACGCAGGAGCCATGGTTTCTCCCATCATTACACAATGGCTAGCCAGTACTTTTACAGATACACCAATGCTAGATAATTATAAAGCCGTTTTCGGCGCAGCCGGTGTAGGTATGTTGATTAGTTATGTATGGTTTTATTTTGGTCGTCGGCAACTAAAGGGCCTAGGAGCTGTTGAGAAAACACCTAAGCGAACGAAAAACCTGGTTTATGTTGTTATTGGTGCACTGCTTTCTATTGTCCCTGTGTACATATTAATGGCCTATGCCGGAGCACAAGTTCTTGCCTGGATTTTATTTGCCTTATTTGTTGTGCTTGCTTTTATGTTAATCACTAATGCAAAAAAAGAAGGCAAAATAGCTTTAGATAAAGTGGTCGCTTGTTTAATTATGTTCTTATTTAATGTGATATTTTTTATGTTTTTTGAACAAGCTGGCAGCTCATTCACTTTTTTAGCACAAAATATTGTTGATAGAAGCATCAGCGACACGGTTGATTTTAAAATTGCTTGGTTTCAATCCGTCAATTCAGTCTCTATTTTGATATTAGCCCCGCTAGTTTCAATATTATGGTTAGCCTTAGCAAAACGTAAAATAGAACCCAGTATCCCGAGAAAATTTGCTTTAGGCTTGCTCGGTACCGGCTTAGGGTTTTTAGTCTTGGTATATGCATTAGAAAACTTACTTGATGCTAATAATATGATACCACTTTGGCCACTGGCAGCATGCTACGTATTACACACTGTTGGTGAGCTTTGTTTATCGCCCATTGGTTTATCCATGGTCAGTAAGTTAGTGCCCGCATCCATGGCAGGCCTCGCCTTTGGTGGTTGGTTTTTAAGTACGGCTATTGGCAATAATTTTTCAGGTATATTAGCTGGCTCCATTAGTGGCGAAACAGGAATGACAGTTTCATCAGCAATAGGAGGCTTTAACTTTAGTTTTTGGTTACTCACCGGAGGCGGAGTTTTATTGTTTCTTATTGCACCTATGATTAATAAACTGATGCATGGCGTGAAATAAGTAGCGTTAATTTATAATATTAATTTGGCGGACATCTAATCTGCCAAATTAACTAAGCATTTAAAATACTATCAAGCTGATGAGGTTAAAGTAAAAAATTCATTAAGTACTGCCCGAGTAAAAATTGCCCCGTACGGCTAGTTTTCAAAATAATAAATTCAATTTAACAATTCATAAGTTGTTGATATTGTGGGATAGTGAACATAATCTGAGGTAAATTAACTATAAAGAGCTTTATTGACCACAATCAATCAACTTAAGCCAATAATTTAACCCGCCTTCTGTATACACCCAAAACTTTAAGAATGATTAAATGATAAACAAAAACAACGCAATTTTGATGCAAACCTTGGTGGTAATAATAGGTGTAGTCATATCAATTTCTAGTGGCTGGTTTTTATATAATACAGAAGAACAAGGGATTATTACCGAGTTTGAAAAAGAAATTGATGAGCGTGCTGCATCCTTGTACCGAGAACTAGAAATCAATTTTGAAAGTTTGTTTTCAATTGCCATTTTATTCAATAGTCAGTCTCAACCAAGTTTTGAAGTATTCGCCAATCAGGCAAAACAAACATTAAGACGACATTCAGATATACAAGCATTAGAATGGATCCCAAGAATAACTCATCAACAAAGACCAAGTTATGAAACTCAATTACAGGTGAAATATCCGTCTTTTGTCATCACCGAGCAACAAGAACATGGGGTAATGGTCATTGCTCAACCTCGAGATGAATATTTTCCCGTCTATTATGTTGAGCCGTTAATTGGCAATGAAACCGCTTTTGGCTTTGATTTAGCATCGAGCCCAACTAGGTTATCAACATTAAAAAAGGCAAGGGACACTGCCACACCGCAAGCAACAGCTAGCATCACCTTAGTACAAGAAGATAACAATCAAAAAGGATTTTTAGCCTTCTTACCTATTTATAACTCAATGCCAACGACACTCGCTAAACGCCGAGAAAATCTGAAAGGCTTTGCTTTAGGCGTGTTTCGAATAGGGGATATTTTTAATCATTCCATGCTTAACGATGAAATGCTTGGCCTCGCAATGGAACTTATTGATATAACAATTCCACAATCTCCTGATCTTTTACACAAACATCAATCGTCAACAGGTTTTTCAACCAACGATACAATTAAATACAGTAAAGAGTTACCGGTTATTTGGGGTCGAAAATGGATCATAAACGCTTCTCCAACACTTAGTTATGTCTCTGTCAGACGAAGTTTGTTGCCTCATGTAATATTGGTAACAGGATTATTATTTACTCTGTTTATTTCTATCTATCTTCACATTGTTACCAAACGATCTAACATCGTTCAAAAACTAGTTAATGACAAAACTCTTGAACTTAATGAACTCAATAAAAAGCTTAAAGATCTCTCTAGGAAAGATGGCCTTACTGGCTTAGCCAATAGGCGTTACATGGATGAATTTATTGAAAGAGAATGGCTCCGCGCTGTTCGGAATAAACTCCCCATTACTTTTTTACTCATCGATATCGACTTCTTTAAAGCCTATAACGATAATTATGGTCACTTAGTGGGTGATAAAAGCTTAAAAAAAGTAGCAAGTGCACTCAAAGAAGTAGTGAGTAGACCCGGTGATTTAGTCGCTCGTTATGGAGGAGAAGAGTTTGCATTAATTTTGTCAGAAACAAGTGCTGCTCAATACATAGCTAAAAAATGTTTAAAAGCCATTGAGTCACTAGAAATTTCACATGAATATTCTGCAGCTTCTGACGTGATAACGATTAGTATTGGCTATCACACCCTTCATCCAACTAAAGGTTCTATTCCAGAAGATATAATTGAACTAGCCGATAAAGCGCTTTATCAAGCTAAAAATTTCGGTAGAAACAGAGTTGAAGGTTCATCATTAAAATAATGAATCAATAATATCGGTTTATCAAAAAGTGGTTACTGTAAACAGTTTTCCACTTTTATTGTATTACCAACCAAAAGGCCAAAGTATTTATCCTATCTTTCTTGGTCTTTATTATCACGGTTAAATTTAAGTTGAATTTTTTTTAACTGTTGGTCTTTTATTATCTCTTCTACGCTTAAGACTGTAGCATTCATTGCCATTATTCTGCCTATCCATGCCACTGAAAAACAAAATCATCATAAAGTACTGTCTCAATAGACATTATATATTCTAACAAACTAGCTAGTAAACAATCACTGCGACACAGTTCAAAACTAGCTGATTAATAAAGCTAGTTTTCACAAAACATTTGATTATTTTCAAAACTATACTTACAAATAGCATCCGATGAATATACAACTCGTTCCATAATAAATACTCAACTGAACCATAACTCTAAAACCACAGTCTTCGACTGAGCCATTCAGTGTATTGCTAACATTTTTTAAATCGACTTAAAATTGATAGAACTTGCAACATACCGCTCGGTTGGTTATTATTTGCTAGTAATATTTATATCAACAATGAGCTGTACCATGAGTGATGCCGAACAAACCCGCCAGAAAATACTTGAAGTTACTGCTGATGAAATTCATCAACATGGCTTTAAGGCGACTAGTTTGTCGATTATTCTCAATCGCTGTGAAATTTCTAAAGGTGCCTTGTACTATCACTTCACCAATAAAATTGAACTAGGTTATGCGGTATTTGAAGAAGTTTTTGTCCCGATGTTTCTTGCTACTTGGCAACCAGCGCTTGATGATGATGATCCTATTGATGGTTTATGTCACTTTTTTACCGCTATGTGCAATGAAATGACCTGTAGTGAAGTTGTTTGTGGCTGTCCACTTAATAACCTTTGTGAAGAAATGGCAAATGTGGATGAAGGCTTTCGTTTACGTATTTTAGCGATGCAAGAAAACTTGAATAACTTGATTGTAGACGCATTAAAGCGCATTGAAGTTCAGCTTAGAGACGATTTAGCTTTTCGACAAGTTGCGTATTTTATCGTTGCTACCTTTCACGGCTCAACGAGCCTAAGTAAAAGTTCACGTAATAAAGAATTATTCCAGCAAGTTATTGCTGAGCTTTGTTTGTATTTACGACGACTAAAAAAGTAACTTCTCCTTATTTGAAATAAACCAAGTGCATCCAAGGTCTATTATCCTTACTTATTCCTTTAATATATAAATTAAGCTAAATAACTTTTACAAAGTAGTTACAAACCAACTGGTCGGTGTTATCATTCACACATTAAAGACCGAGCGGTCGGTTTAAAACTAATGATACATTCATTTCAATTATAATTAAAAGCGTAATGAATGTTGCATAACCTTATTGGAAACACAAAATGTCTCTTTTTTCACTACACGTTAAATACATCGTCCTAGCTTTATTTTTATTATCAATAAGTGCAGTACAAGCTAGCCCTCAAGAAAGCTCACCCTATGCTGAATTAGAAAGTGTCGGTAATAAGCTTTTTTCTCGGATATCTTCAAGTCAGCAAGAAATCAAAAAGTTTCCTGAATACATGAGAGTTATTATTGAAGAAGAGTTAATGCCTTCAATTGATTACAAATATGCGGCTTACAAAATATTAGGTAAACATTTATCAAAAACGTCAAAAGAGCAACGTGCAGCGTTTGTCGCTTCTATTCGCCATAATTTAATCAGAACTTACGCGACAGCCCTGACTCAATATAAAAATCAGCAAGTTATTTTTGAACCGGAAAAACCGACAAATGGAAAACGCATTGTTGCAGTAAGTACTAAAATCGTTGATGGTAACCGTCCAGATATTGATATTGTTTTTAAAATGCGCCAAAACAAAAAAACAAAACAGTGGAAAGCTTTTGATATGGTTGTTGAAGGTATTTCATTACTCAGCTCAAAACAAGCTGAATTAAATGGCAGAATTACCAAGCAAGGTATTGAACAAGTAACTTTAGAGCTTGCCTCATTGAGTAAATAATTAACTGTTTCTTTTACTTATGCTAATCGTTGAACAACAATGAATTATGTCTTAATAAAAGTATGCAACCATGAAATCTAATGCAAGCTCCTGTCAAGAATATATAAATAGCCTGGATGACGATAGAAAATTAGCAATAACCCAGCTTAGGCAGGTGATTGTCGATAACCTTCCTAAGGGGTTTCAAGAAACAATATCTTATGGCATGTTAGGGTTTGTTGTACCTCATAGTTTATACCCAAACGGCTATCATTGTGATCCTTCCTTGCCACTACCTTTTATCAATATAGCTTCTCAAAAAAACTTCATTTCACTTTATCATATGTGCATTTACAGCGATAACAATTTACTTGAGTGGTTTAAAAATGAATATCCTAAATACTGTAAAAATAAATTAGACATGGGAAAGTCGTGTATTCGTTTTAAGAAAATAGATAACATTCCCTATCAACTTATTGGCGAGCTTGCCGCTAAAATAACAGTTAAGCAATGGATTGAGCGATATGAACAATCAATGACTAAATAAAACGAACAAGATGTCACGACATAAACTGAGCAGATCACAGTCTTATAATGTTATTCGATAATATAAATGAGAAATATCTAATATTCTTCATCTTCACACTTGCACGTTAATGATATACGCCTTTCTGGTCAACCACTTAGCATGTATTGAATATCCAAAACCTCAAATGACTAGATAATTGTAAAACTGAGACAGAGAATAAAATATAACAACAGCCTGATTTTTTTATATTTCTACTATCTCTTTGTATTAACTGTGTGTACATTAACAGCATGATAATTGCAATTAGGAAGCAATTGAACATGGCAAGGAAGCACCACACTTTTATTATACTCCCTTTCATTTACCTGAATTCCTTCTTGTTATTTAAATTTAACTAAAAATTTATCATATCGTAAATAGATTTTATGAATATGATACATATGCCTATTAACTAGGTATGCTATTTGAGGTGGTTAGTTGAACGATAAAATTTTACTCAATAATAACGAGCTAAAAATATTAAGAAGAAATAAAGGTTTAAGCCAAGAAGCCACTTGTCATGCTTTAACGGAGCTAAAAAGTGGGGTTTCCCTTTCAACAATTAAACGTGCAGAATCGGGCAAACAGATAAATTTACGATCGGCACGACTACTGTGCAATTTCTTTGGTGTAAGTATAGAAAGCTTGCTTATATCGCCCCTACCAAGCTCTGAAAAACACTCTTCAATACCTATACCAAATACACCTATAAGCGCTAAAATACTTGTACTTGGTATCCTAATAACCTATTCAGACGATGAATGTATTTATACAAAAGAACAATTACTAAATTCCATTACCGATGAACTCATTACATTAAATTTCATTGTAACTGAAAAAATCAATAATTATTTAGTTGCTTATTTACATATTGATAAGGAATATGCCAACTTTGAAGTAGTATTGAAACTACTGGGTAGGTTAGAAAATAAGTCACCTCATATTTTCCAAGCTTGCATGAAGCAGACACAATTACACCATATAGGTAATTTAGAAAGAATACCTGAACATATTTTAAGTGAATTAGTCTCAATTTTACAAAACGTAGATACTTCCCTACTTATTGTTGATGAATCAATTGCTAAGCTCACTTTTCGTTCACACCACTTAGGTAAAGCTTTAGATTTCAATTCAAATTACTGGGAATTAAATACCGGTAGACCCCCTTCCATTCCTTTTGTTGGCCGGCTTGCAGAACTAAAAGCCATTAAAGAATCTCTCAATAATGCTTTGACATTAAAACAATGTTTTGGCTGTTTAATTACAGGTCCTGCTGGTATTGGTAAAAGCCGATTCCGTTTTGAGTTTGAACATAACCTTTTACCTAAGTCATTTTTAAAAATAAAAATACGATTCTCAGAAAATATGGCACCTTTTCCCTTATCTTTTTTGCAAAGTATAAAAAACAACAAGATCCCAATACAATCTCAGGTAATGCAAAGACTTAAACAAAAAAACAAACAACAGATAGTATTATTTATTGAAGATATTCATTGGGCTGATACTGAAACAATAGAATTATTAATCAATAGCTTATTGAAATTGGAAAACATACCTATTTTAATTGTTATTACTTGTCGAGATATAGCCTCATTATCGCAGTCAGAACATTATAAAACTTTACAAAAATTTCCTATTACAAATTTAGAAATCCCCCCCTTATGCTCGAATGAGGCATTAACATTTTGCCAGTACTTTTCAAACTTTAGTGATAACTATCAAAAAAATTGTATTGAAATATCCAGAGGTAATCCATTATTCTTAGAACAGCTATTACGGGAAGGAAGAGAAACATCGGAGCCACAGCCCTCTTTAAATGGCTTGATATTTCAACGTATTAAACACTTATCTGATACCGAAAAAAGACTTCTTTACTTAATTGTCTTATGTGGCTTTCGAGTAGATATTGATTTACTTGAAACACTTAATGTTAATACAACTCAATTATTACAGTCGCTTAAAAGTCACTACTTGATTCAATCTTCAACAGAGCGCTATCAGGTTGAGCTAGTACACCACTCAATTCAACAAGCCATATTAAATAGTATCCCAACAACAACTAAAGCCCAACTTCATAAATACATAGCTGAGAGAATTATCATTGAATGGCCAGAAGAACAAGCCAAATATTATGCAATAGCTGCAAACAACTTTGCCGAAATTAAACTTTATGAATCAGCCATCAAATACAACTTAATCGCTGCGAACTATTTAGTTAAAATTAACAATTACGATCGAGCTCAAAAAATATTGCATCAAAGTTTACATTTTCTGCAACATACTGAAGACACCTCCCAAGAAATAAAAATAAGACTACAATTAGCAACAGTATATAAAATAACATACGGTTGGGTTTCCCCGTTGATATCCAGTTGTTATAAACGAATAAACCAATTAATTAAACAAAGTAATGAAAACAAGGAAATTGCGCCTGTTTTGTTTGATGCTTGGGTAGCTAGATTAATGTCATTAGAATTAAAGGAGGCAAAATCCTTAGCTATTGCTCACATGGAATTATCACTTGCCACCAACGATCATGTGTCATTAATGCAGTCTCATATTGCACTAAGTAATACCCTTTATTGGCTTGGAGATATTGACCAAGCAAATGAACTAGCTCAACAAGCATATAAAGATTACTGTCCAATAAAGAATGTTAATGATATCAGTGAATATGGCCAGGATTCACGGTCAATTATTCTTCTCATTCAAGTTTTAGCCCTATCATTATCTGGTTATACTGAAAAAGCAAGACAGGTTCGTAATAACCTTATTACGTTAACCGATAAGTTAAAGCATCCATTTAGCAGTGCAATTGCCTTACAGGCAAGTGTTATTTTAGAGTACCATTTGCTAAACCAAGATGCTGTCCATGATCAGAGCCTAGCGTTGATTGAGTTATGTAAAAAACACTCCTTCCCATTTTATTTAGGCATTGGCAAATTATTTTATGGTTGGTCATTGATGAAAAAAGGAAGATACACCGAAGCTATGACCCAGATGGATGAAGGATATCAGCGCTACATTGTACAAAGCGGTGGTAAATTAACACATTCACTTTACTGTATTTTTAAAGGTGAAACATATCTAAAACTCAATGATTCAAATAATGCACTCGATATATTAGAAAAAGGTATTGATCTATCAAACAAACTAAGTGAAAGGGTTTATCTTAGTGAGCTGTATCGACAAAAATCTGCTGTATATTTAATTTTAATAAATGATCATAAAGTCGCGAAAGAATTAGTAATCAAAGGGAAAGAGTTTGCCAATAAGCTAGGAGCAAAACTTTTACTCCAAAGATTTGAGCAATGAAGGGAATTTTGAATTAACAACAAGGAAAATACTATGACTAGAAAACTAGGTAAAATGGAATTGAATGATATAGCTAATGGAGCTAGCTTATTAGCCAGTGGTGGTGGTGGTTCGGTTACACTTTCAAAACAAATGATTAAAGAAATATTATACACAACTGATTATGTTGAGTTAGCAACAGAAAAAGAAGTGCCAAATGACACCATAGGAGTAGTCGTGGGCGGAATAGGCTCGCCAAACGCATTAAAACGAATTGGATTACATGATGCATCCCTTAGAGCTTTAGCATCCTTTTTACAAACACAAGATAAAAAACTTGGTTTTACTTTAGCTATTGAAACTGGTCCCAATATTTTTATTAGTATGTTGGCCGCGGTAAAAAACATACCGCCAGTGCCAATAGTAGATGGTGATGGCGCTGGTCGGTCAGTTCCAACATTAGGCACATTAACTTATGCTCAAACCATTTCAACGACACCTTTTACTGTTAGTAATACTCAAAGTCAATTAACAACAGAGCAGGCATCGATTAATGTATGCGTTAATGTTGACAGTAGCGATTTACCTGAAACGGCTAGTATAGTTGAAAATATGATCAGACCTATTATTTCAGGCGCAGGTGAATTTGATAATATTGCTGGCTTTGCTGGTTGGTCCCTAAGTGCACAAGAGCTTATCGAGAAAAAGCCAATTATTACGGGAACTATTACTCGAGCGCAAGAGATTGGTGAAGCGTTGCGCAAAGGTGCAGACAATCCTCTGGCGTCTTTACGTAAAGTGCTAGGAGATGATTTATTTTCATTAGCCCTAGGGGATACACTTGTTGAATTAGTTTCAGATCCCGCCGATAGTGAGAGCACATCAGATGGTTTTGATCGCGGAGTAATGGTGTTTAAAAATAACAGCTCAGAAATTCACGTGATCAATCAAAATGAAAACTTAATCGCTTGGGACAATAAGCGTGATAGACCCTTAGCTATGGCACCCGATTTAATTTGCTACCTTACTCCTGAGGGAGATTCGCTCTCAAATGCTGACCTGAAAAAAGGAGATAAAATTTATTTATTAGGTATAAAAGCAGATGATAGGTTAAGAAAGTCACCAATACTCGATGCCTTTTTAGACGTTCTAAAAACGGTTGGCTATTACGGACCTTATCAAACAATTGAAAATCTACAGGGGTAACAAATGTCTAATAAAAAGTTTTTAGTTATTATTCCTATCGGAAAACAATCTGCAGAAAAGTTTTTACCTAAAATTAAGCAAGAGGTAGAGACTTCATTATTCAGTGATTTTTCCGTAGATTATCAACCATTGTATCGAAGAGATACTGACTCAATTCAGAGCCGTTTTGACGAATTTTGGGATACAAATGATATTATTAAAATCAGTTTACAAGCTGAAAAAGATGGCTACGCTGGTATATTTGTTGATTGTTTTGGAGAGCCCGGAGTATCCGTTGTAAGAGAGCTAGTAAATATTCCTGTTCTTGGCGGCTTCATGGCATCTATATCTAGTGCAATATTAGTCGCAAATAAGTTTTCTATTGTGACAGTTGTTCCATCTGTAATCCCTATGTTCAATGCTATGATTCAAGAAATGAACATTGCACCAAAGGTAGTTTCAATTCGAGATGTTGGCATCCCTGTACTAGACCTGTTAGATGAAGAAAAGTTAAAAAAAGCAGCTTTAGTTCAATCTCTTTTAGCGATAGAAGAAGGAGCTGAGGCTATAATATTAGGTTGTACTGGCATGCTTGGCATTTCTACTTGGCTTGCCGAGCAACTAAAAGCCAAAAAGGATAGCTACATCCCTGTAATATCACCCACCGCAGCCGCTATTACAGCTCTACAGTCATTAATTATCAGTGACTTATCACAAAGCAGACTAACCTACTTCTCACCCTCTGATTTTGATGGTACCTACCCTCCAAAATTTAATCTAACTTAAGTTATTGGTATTTAACTTCATACCTTAGATAATGATGTTAACTAAAACCGAATACTCCTGTACCTCCTGTGCTTGAGTATTCGGTTAATTTTTTTTACTGACCCTAAAGTGACACCAAAATCAACGTGAACTGAACTGTTTACTTTTCCTTAATCTGCCAAACTAATTTCATTCTTAATGCACACACAGCTTTGAGAATTTTAAAAACAATTCATTTAAATCAAAAGGAAATTATCATGAGTGAAACTCTTACAGTATATATTGAAGATCAAATTCTAGAAGAATTACAATCTAATGAACAATCGTTATTTTTAGCAAAAATGGTTGATGGAAAATTCACTGTTGTTTGGCAATCATTTTTACCTTCAGGAAGCGAAGGGGCTTATGGGCCTATAAACGCATTTAGCATAGCAACAGCTACTTTTGGAGTGTACTACACACAGCAACTACCTGGTGGAGGTTTAGCACCTGTAGTGTCTGGTAATCCAGTTGATATGTCTGCAGGTGAAGTTGTTACATTAGACAGAGCAGGTGAATTTGGTGTACCAACAGGAAGTGGCGGAGTACAAGGTTCATTAATCATTAATAATAAACGAGCAAACTTTCCACATGCCTGCGTAAATGACTCTTCAGGTAATACCATCTTCGTTGCAGAAGAAGGCATGAATAAAGGTGAAACCAAAATGACACCAAAAGAAGTTTATCAAGTATGGTTTGGCCAATTTCAAGAAACAGGAACCATGATTTACAGCTCGCTTGGTTCAGTTGGTAACATTGATCTGACGGGTGGAATTAATGGCGCTATTACTTATACAAATGAGCAAGCATGGCAGGAAGGGGCTCCCGCCACTCTTGAAGCTGATATTTTGGCTTAACAGCTAAATAATAAAATTAGCTTAGCATTACTCTCTTATACCTAGTGCGTTTGGTACTAGGTATAAATCAGCTTTACTTTACTTAATTTAACCTAACTTAAAGAAACATAATCATGATTATAGTTGTTTGTACTGATGATCCATCACTTACTCGTATTGCGTTAAACTCCGCTGAAACCTCTCCTGATATTTTTGGGGAGGTTTTTAAAGTCTATCATAAAGAAATACCTTCACTAGAAGCGGAGGAAGATCTATTTATTATCTCTCACGGCGCATTTGAAGGAGACGACGGTAAACCCGTTATTGGCGATCATGCAAAAGCTTTTTATGTCAATGCACGAGAGCTATACCACAATATTAAATCGATATTTCCTGAGGCTTTTTTAGGTAACATATACATTGATGCCTGTGAATCAGCCACATCAGATAAATATACCATAAGCTTTGCTACTGCATTTAAATTACAACTGAATATTGATCATACAGCTAGTGAAGTATATGGCCGAAATGGTACTGTTTCTGGTTTGATACCTCAACCAAAAAACCCTACCTGGGTACGTGCTTAGAAACAATAAAACACTATAATCTAAATGAATTTAGATGACTCCATGTAAACTTTTACATTACCCTAGTAATTCATTATATGTACAAGTTCTGTGTACCTAAGAGCATGTTTTTTTTAATGTCCTCTTTAGTAAAATGAAGACAAAAAACAAATAAGCAATTATTATTGCTTATTTTACTAAAGTCTACGATGCTGAAACTATCACCTTATTTCTCTTTGAAATTTTAAGACCCTATGCACATAAACTTAAAGACGAATATAAACTACGGTGTTCAGCAATTTTCGTAACATTGTAAAATCTTGAAGCTATGTAACTATAATCGTTTAACTACTTAATTGGCTTTTTTCATCACTCATGATATAAATGAATAATATATATTCTTTATTTTATACCAACTTATAACGATAAATTAATAGCTTTAAATTATGCCTAAAATTTTAACCCAATTTTTATTGATCTGCCTACTTATATCCTCCACTTCAGTGATGGCTAAACAAGTATTAAAAATTGGCGTTGGTAACTTCCCACCTTTTTTTATTGAAAAAGAACAAAAAGGCATCTTTATCGAAATCACCAATGAAATATTTAAGCATCTGCCTGAATATTCTGTGCAGTATATATTTATGAGTAACAATAGATTATTACATGAGATCAATTCAGGAAAACGTATTGATGCTGCCTGTAATATATTTGCCGACTCTGAAGTAAATGCTTATTTGTCAGAGCCTATATTTCGTTATAGGGATGTTGCCATTTCAAAAAAATCATCTGGTTTTATAGTCAATCAAATATCTGATTTACAAGATAAGTCCATTGCAGCTTACCAAGGGGCAAAAGACTTGTTAGGTCGACAATTTAAAGAAATGGCGATTAAAAACCCAAACTACTCAGAACACGCCCACCCAAAGGAAACGACATACTTGATGTTATCTGATAACAAAGATATTAGAGTAGGCGACATCAACATATTTTGGCATGACTTAAACAGAAACTATTTTAAAGAAAACAAAAAAATAGATGTTAACAACTTTAACATCCACACCCTTTGGCCTGACGTATACTCTCACATAGCCTTCAAAGACAAAGCGTTAAAAAACGCCGTTAACAAGATAATTGCCGAGTTAAAACTCAATGGAAAAATTGAAGAAATCTATAATAAGAACCAAGTTAAATATCCGGTTTCTTTATAATTTAACGTTTTAACTGTGTAGATTATTTTCAAATAAGATGTGAATAACTCTAACAGGCATAAATATTGCCGGTATTGATCTAGTTGGAAAAATATACACCTCCTAATAAACTAAACTATGGAAAACTTACCTTGCTAGACAAAATGTCCTATTTACATTTTGAACAATATTGTAATTCCCCAAAAGCGGAAAAATGATAAAAATACTTAGCCATCAAATAAGTTGAACGATACTAAACAGCACATTGAAATAATGACTTCAATCATAAAAGTTGAATTAGTGATTCATTTCTTCCTTTAACCATGCCATAAAAATATCTAAGCGTATTTTTTTTGCTGAATTATCATCATAAACTAAATACTTTTTTACTGATAAGGGGTGTTTAATATCAAGAGGAATAATGAGCTCGCCTTTTTCTAGATATTGTAAAAACAGAAACTCTGCCGCTAATGTGAAACCATGACCACTTAAAACAGCACTTAATGCAATGTCAGTACTAGCAACTTCTGTCCACTGTTTATGTGCTTGATAATTTTTTACTCCCGCGTGCTTAAACCAAGCTTGCCAATTAAATGGGCCGGATGGCTCTAATGTAACTAGCCAACTTTTTAAAATGTCTTGCGGCGAGTCAAAACTTATATCCTGTGCGAGCTGTGGTGAGCAAACTGGGTATACATCATCTTCACCAAAACAATCGCATTTCAACCCTTTACTACTCGCTTTTTCGCTGGAAGTACCAAATCGAATAGCAAGATCGATATGACTCTGTTTAAGGTCTTCAAAATGATTAGAAGAAGCGACACTAATTTTTATTTCTGGGTGTTTTTTCGAAAACTTATGTAGTCTTGGCATTAACCACATCGATGAGAATGAAGGAGTAGAAGTGATTGTTAAACTTCCATCAACGCCTTCGCGTTGAATATCGTTAAAGCCATTTAACAAAATATCAAACGCTTGCTGTGTCGCTTTATGTAATTTGACTCCACTTTGAGTTAGTTCCATTTTTCGTCCACGGCGAATAAATAACTTGCTGCCTATAGATATTTCTAATTGACGCATTTGCTGACTGACAGCTGCCTGAGATAAAAACATTTCAGTTGCTGCCTTACTATAACTTTGATGACGAGCAGCACTTTCAAAAGTTCTTAAGTTATTCAAGTGTCTTAATCGATTATCCATACAAAGGCTCGATAGCTGGTTGATGTAATTGGTTGGGATAACTCATTATACCGCAATATCATTCGTTATTATAAGTACAGCTTATAATAGAGTTAACAATGAATCGTTGGCTTAGTGAATAAATTCGTCACAATATACCCAAACAAAACACGAGTTATAAACTGAGAAATGAAAAACATGAACTTTAAACAACTACATCAACAAAACAAACCACTACTAATTTGCAATGTATGGGATGCCGCCAGCGCCAAAATTGCAAAAAAGCTAAACTTTGACGCTATTGGAACATCAAGTGCAGCAATAGCTGAGATGTTAGGTTACCAAGATGGCGAACAAATGAGTTTTTCTGAATTATTATTCATAGTTAAAAGAATTATTGCGACAACAACACTACCGATTACCGTTGACATAGAAGCTGGATATAGCCGTAACCCAGCCGAAATAACAGAGCATATAATAGCACTTGCAGACTTAGGCATTGCCGGCATTAATATTGAAGACAGTATTATTACTAATGAACGTGAGTTAATGGATGCTAAACAATTTGCCAATACTTTATCGGCAGTTACTCAACAACTGGCTGCAGCAAAGAAAGACATATTCATCAATGTAAGAACGGATACCTTTTTACTTGCCCATGATACAGCTTTAGAAGAGACCATCAAACGAATTGCACTCTACGAAGCCGCTGGCGCTGATGGTATTTTTGTACCTTGTATCACTAAAGAAGCTGATATCAGCGCAGTGGTTAGCCAAACTACACTTCCCATTAACGTGATGTGCATGCCTGATCTTCCTAACATTATTGAGCTTCAAAAATTAAATGTTAAACGAATTAGTATGGGAAATTTTATCTTTGATAACCTATCTAATCATTTTGAGAGTACTTTATGCTCAGTAATAGAGTCTCAATCTTTCCAGCCTGTTTTTTATAGCCGATGAAAAACAATAAAGTAAATAAAAAGGTAATAACCTCTCAGTTATTACCTTTATCGTTTGGATTACTCTATTTTATTAGCACTTTTACTTTTCTTGAAGTGCCATCGATGCCATTTTCATAGTACTTTCAAATGATTCCGCACCAGCAATAAACAAACCATTATGGCAAAACATAGCATCATCAATACCGGTCACGTCTTTTAGTGCTTGATCAGATAAACCGGCCCATTCTTTAGGCAGTGGTTTTCTGTCTTCAAATGATCCTAGTTCAACAGGCACTGTTTGAATTCGCCATTGGCCAGACTGAGATGGGTAAACCATGAATAAAGCCTCTTTAGATAAAGCATGAACCGTTCTTTTCCATGGCGTATATTTTTCTAAAACAATCACTCTTGGATCTTCTGCATTATCTATCGCTTTTGCCACAATTTCTTTCGCACTAATACCGCCGTCAGCAGAGGCTATAAATCGTGCTAAGACACGCGATGCAAAGTCAACAGCTTCATCAAAACAAGTATCAAAAGAACTATCTTCTTGCCAAGTAGGATTAAACATTGAAATAGTTTGGCTAAGACTGATACCTTGCGAGACACCTTCAACATGACCACAATCAATGGCATCAATCGTTGAGACAAGACCAGCATCAACCGAATCTGCGACCTCTTGGTTACCTTGGCATATTTCTAAACCATATTTCTGCCAAATTAAACCGAATGAGGAATAAGGAATGCCATTTTCGCGTTCCCCTGCACCGCCACGTTGATGATGATCAAATCGACCGGTATCAGAGTCATATTCGCCGCCAACATCAATGACAATATCAGCTTTAGCAATTAGCTCTAAATCACGGGTGCGAATGAGCTTAAAAGCTGGAAAAATACTTTTGAGTGCAGCGATACTGAAAACATCATCAGCATGAAAATTACCGTTGTGAGTTGCTATAGTTTTATCATTCATTGGTTTTGTGTCTTGTTAGCAAGGGAAAATAAAGTATTGTTAGTTAAATTAAATATTTTGAAAATATTTACTCAGAAAAATCACATCGGGGATTCTATACCAAGACAGTTAATAAAAACAGCTGATTCTGAATAACTCGAATATCAAATAGACTTCCTTGTATGCGCCTAAAAGAGTTAAACACTATCATCACCACTCATTTCATTGTGAGCCATATGCCTTCACACGCTAAACAATATGTAGCGCTAAGACATCATGATTCAAATGTTACGTACCTTCGACAATGATTAACTTAGCTAAATGTGATAGCTAAATGTGATAGCGAAATGAGATAACAAAATGAAGAGGCGAAGAACAACACCTTGATTTAACGCCAGGTTATGTAGATTGTTGCTGTATCTCTTTGATTACCTTTCTCTTTAAACAACGTCCTCTGGGTTCATTTTCCTCATGTAATACAATTTCGGTATGAAGGAACTTTGCAGCTTCAGCTGAATCCTTCACTTTGCTTGCACTGCGTTGTAACATTTCTAATTCAAACTCAGTTAATACACACTCCCTTACCCCAGCTTGCTTCCATTGAGATGAAGGACGGCATCCTTTTGTGATTCCCCGAGCCAGCGCTAATGCATCAAGCAGAGCTTGATTCGCTCCCTGCCCTTTGAATGGACTCATAGGGTGAGCAGCATCTCCGATCAGAGTCACTTGAGCCCCTTTCTCTAAAAGCTCAGATTTAAGTAGTGCTCTATCATAGACTGGATAACCAGAAACTTCGCTTTGTTGTGTGGCTGCTAAAACCTGAGGAATGGGATGATGCCACTGACATCTATTCCACGCTTCTTCTTTGAGAGCTTGAGGTCCTCTAGCACTTAACGCCAAGGCCTCATCTTCAGGCATTGGAAAACTAAGCTGCCACATCACAGTGTCTGACGAATAAGGCATCATGTATATTCGCTCATTTCCGTTAGCGGTCTGGAATACAGTGGCAGAATCTAACAAAGCACTATCAACACCTTCTAGATCGGCCAAAGGGCAAATCCCTAAAATCACAATACAGCCTAAGTAACATAATGGCGATACATCCTCACCAAACAATAATTTGCGTACTGTACTACGAATGCCATCAGCACCCACCAATAGGTCAGCATGAACGTGTTTCATCTCTCCCGCTACTTGAAAGCTTAAATTTACGCCTTCACCTTCACCTTCTTTAAAGTCCACCAACTGGTGCCCCCACTGAACAGCATCATAGCCACCAAGTTGTTCCAGCAAAGCTAAACGTAGAGACTGCCTAGCTATATGCACATTCGTACGCTTTGGTGACCCTTTCGTATCTGACTGTCCCCACTTTCTGATGCCCCATTCACCGATCACTTTTCCTTCGGTAGTATGAACAAGATGTAGGGTTGAAATTACGCCCTGTTCTAACGAGAAAAGGCCCAATCCTTCAATCGCTCTACTTGCTTGTTGCAGAGTAAGTCCATAGCCCTGAGATCGTGCACCGAAACCGCTATCGCGTTCAAAAAGGGTAAAAGGAATTCCTCGATGTAAACAAGCAACAGCGAGAGCCACACCACCTATGCCACCACCAATGATGGCAACGTGCGGATAGTTTTCATCCGCTAAAGTCTTGGTTGCAGACTGAACTAAACCAGAACCTTTACAGTTCAAACAGGAATCGAGATGCCCCTTAGGACGAACCGGAGGTTTGCCCTCACAATTCATTTGTTCAAATTGAGCTAACTCCCTCTGGTATCTCAATTTCACCTTCTTGCGTAGCCCTTTACTTTTTTTACCTCGTCCCTGACACGCTAAACAAATAGTCCAGTTATCCAATTCAGATTTCACCCTTTCACCTATCATTTATTTAACCAGTTATTTTTTCATTTCAAAAAAAACAAACATCGGCTAATACGACTGACGCTCATAATTAGCGATATTATAACCTTTATTTATTCTACAAAGCTTCACAAAATCACAGTATGATTGGTCATTCACACCAACAAGCCAGTAATATATTAATTGTTAATAAAACCGCTGATAGTAGACAACAAGAAATGGACTTCGTACAACTGGATGCACCGATTAAAACAGTTAGCGGGCAAGCTAAGTTTGCTGTACAAGGAATTGGCTTAATCAATGCTTTAGTTGATAATCATGATATAAAATCCTATCTAGTCAATCATCAATTAACACCTGCTTTAGTGAATTACTGGCATACATCAGCAGAAAATTTTCTATACTATCATCAAGTTAAATTTGAACAACCCAAGGTCCGTGCCTTTATTGATTTTTTTCTCTCGAAAATAAAATACTGGTAAAATGACAATTACAAACTAACTGGCAACGAAGTCATTAATATCGGTTTAAATATAAAGTCTAATTTCGGCCAATAGTATCGATAACTATATAAGAATAGGAAAGGAACTTACCGCGCTAAACATCAACTTTAATAGTTATCTGGGGTATTTATCAAGAACCAGTTCAATTTCAAGATTTTCATCATGAGCATAAAGAATGCCAAAAGAAATAACCATACCCAGTCCAGTACATTGCCAACATTTTTACTAATAAGACTGACGGATGCTTGACTTCAATGCAAATAAACTAACATTAAAAGTCATCATTTTGGATAAAGTTTATAGGGTTTAACGGTAGACTGATTTATCTGTACATAGCCAACAAAAGTTGAGCTGTGTTGCAAGAAAACTTATCGAAAGACCAAAAAAGACACTAGAATATGAAACACCAACAGAGGAATTTAACCAATGTGTTTCGTCCATCGGTTGAACTAAAAGGTATTCGTTAACATTACCCTAATTATTCTTTCGTCACAGAAATTAGTAAAGAAAAAATGACTTCTCTGTGCGCTATATAGCGGAAGTTGTTGGTATCAACATCAAACCTTCCGCAGCTAGCCATAAGCTGACCTAAAGCCGATGTAAAATCATGCTAATATTAAAGGCAATATTAACTGAAATTTCCTGCTCGTTTGTGGGTCTGGTTTAAGCTGTACCTGCCGTTGATATTTCATCTCAGAATGCTAACATAATGTTCATCTCAGCATGATCGAAAATGATATACTAAAAGTAGACTTCTGTTAGTTAAGTCTCAACTACTCTATTTCGACCGAGGTCTTTTGCCTTGTATAAAGCGTCATCTAATTTCTGATAAAGTATTTCAAAACTAGAAATCGATTTATTAATATAGGTTATGGAAAAACTTGCCGTAACCTTTAATTCTATTTCATTATCTATTAATAATGAATTGTTTTCAAAGCAACTGCGAATACGTTCAACAATGATTTGCGCAGATTCTTTTTTTAAGTTTTTTAAACAAACGACAAATTCCTCGCCTCCAATCCTACCAAATAAATCCTGTTGTCGAATATTGATTTTAGTTAATTTAACAATATGTCTCAGTGCTTTATCACCCGAAATATGTGAATATTTATCGTTGATTAATTTAAAATGATCTAAGTCGAAAAGAATAATGGCATGTATCTCGTTGTTCTGAGTATCTTTTAAATTGGTAATTTGTTCAAAAATGGCTCGTCTATTGAAGATTCGCGTAAGCTCATCCGTTTCAGACAATATTTTTTGTATACTTTTTTGACGCCAGATAAATAAACAGATAGTTACCAAGATAAATATTATTAGACTGGATAAAATTAAAATTATTTTTGATTTCTCTAACTTAGCTGAAACTAACCCAAGTTCCAGCTCAACAATATCTTGCTGCAACTCAGCAGCACCTAAGATAGAAATTGAACTCTGTTGATGCATTAAGTCTTGTTGATTGATTTTAATGTAATTTTCAAAATGTTTTTTTGATAGTTCTGGTTTATTTTGAGATATATAATATTTTGTTAAAAACTCATTCAGATAGAGTAAATTTGAATCGGGACTTTCTTTAATTAACAAGTCTATCTTTGATATGAAAGTATTAACACATTCAGTTCTATTGTTTTCCAAGCATGCTATCGCTTTAAATAAATTTATTTTATTATTTTTAAATCTCTCCTGTGCAACCTTTTGATAAGGTTCAAACTCGTCAATTAGCTCCATCATTAAACCAAACTTTTTTTCTATATATGCAAACTTTATTTTTAAAACTGCTAATGATATTTTATAATTGTCCGTGTTTTTTAATTTTTCACTTACAGATTCATATTTTCTAAAGAAAAACTTACTTTCTTCAATTTCACCTGCCTTAAATAATTCAGTGACAATAATATAATAAGCCCTATTTTTATCAAAATCATTATCAATAAGCGGTAATTGTTTTTTGTATATATTTGCAGCGAGAGAAAATTGACCAAGAGATGAATATGTCTCAGCGAGTGTGTAATATACTGTTCCCGTAAAATTATCGTCTTCTTTATTTAGTTCCAGTATTTTGAAAAGTTTTTTGAGCTTATCAATCGCATTATTTTCAGAGCAGTATTGAATTTCAGCTAAATCTACATACCTTAGAAACTCTTTTGATGCATTTGGTAATAAAAGCTGCTGTTTATGTAAAAAATCACACGATTTCCTTTGGGATTCATTAGAATAATATGTTGCCAAGTCAAAAATAGAGATAGATAGTAGGTTATGATTTACTTCATCATTAGGTAAAAGGATAATTTGTTCCAATAAATGTATATAATTTTCACTGAAGCCCTCATTGCAATACAATGTAGTAGATTTTTTCCACATTAATTTCGACATTTCTTGATTTGATAAATTAGGCGTGTTCACTAAAAGCCACTTAACTTTATCGCTAAAAATTTTATCTACTGGGCAATCATAGTCATGAGACGGTTGAATAGCATTTAATGTTACTTTCAAGTCATTGGCTAATACTGAATTAGTTACGGCAAATAAACAGCAATAGATAGATAGAATAAAAAGCCATTTTTTACTAACCAATAATTTTAAAACCTTCAAACCTCACCCTTCCATTTTTGTATAATATTACAAAACAAAATAATACATATTGAAAAATTCAATTCTGAGCACCCCCACTAATTTAATAATAAACTTTATATTGTAAATATGGGTTTCATCCTTGCCTTCTGCAATGGTTATCTAAATAACATAGCGAAAAGTTTTAAATATTACAACTCTATTTTAGAAAAAAACTAATGTTAACAAGTAATTAACAATGGTTCATTGTAAATGTATTGGCTTAAATTAATCATATTTTCAATTGAAAATTTATTAAGAAATATATTAATACCGCTTTGATTTTACAGGCTTCCAAACATGTGCTTCAACTATTTTATCTTGTAGGAGACCTTAGATAAATCTATATGCCTATTGACTATAATACGTACTTAAAAGCCATCCTTATGAATTCTGTGAACGACGGGTTTGGTGGCTTTGTTGACTATCATGATGAAGGTAGCTCAACGTCTATGAACACTAAAAACAGCTCAAAAACCTATTGATGTTAACGTCCGGTTTCGTATCAAAGGGAACGTTAGGAGAGATGATTTTTACTCATGAATTTGACCGATTTGTGGCAAAAGTGATCGTACAGAGGCAACACGCCACTTTCGGATTTGAGCTTAAATCTGACCTTAGGTTTGGCTACTCTGATACTTCCGCTATATTGCGCATTTAGACATACAAATTATCATCTAGACATATATGTCAGATCAAAAAGGGTAATAACATTTTCATGTGTTACTCTTTTTAAAGTTTGTTCAATTGAAGAGCAATTAGTGATTTTCAGACACCATGTTGATGTTATATTTACTTTAAGACAATGTGAATTAACTAACCAAGAATACTGCCACAAAGACATCATTATTCTGACTTTAGCAAAAGATTACTTTAAGAAGGAACTAGAATTGAGACACTGAAACCGACATTCAGATTTTCAAGAATAAGGCGCCCTTGATGTGCTTCTGAGATTGCTTTCACCATACTAAGTCCTAATCCGTTACCAGAAGTATTTCTAGTCTCATCCAACCTGACAAACCTCTCCACGACTTTACTAAGTTGATCATCTGGAACGCCTAGACCCTCATCTTTTATGCTGATAACCACATGACCCTCTTGCTCTACTGAACCGACGACAATAGTGCTATTTTCTGGTGCATATTTAATCGCGTTTTCAACTAAATTGGCAATGGCCTGAAATAACAGATTGATATCAGCTTTAACCGAAAGCGACTCTAATGCCATAGAAATTAACTGACCTTTTTCTTCTGCCAGAGGCTGATATAAATCGATCACATCAGTGGTAAGAGAAGTTAAATTAACTTCCTGTATACAAATGTTTGCGTTGCCCGATTCAAGATGGCTAATCCTCAAAAGTGCATTAAAAGTATTGAGTATTAAATTTACCTGATCAGTTAAATTTGATACTTGCGGATTATCTAACTCTAACTGTTCAAGTTTGTTATGCAGCGATGTTAACGGCGTACGAAGATCATGAGCGATATTATTGGATATCTGCTTGATATCCTCCACCTTTGATTCTATTTTAGCTAGCATTTTATTGAGATTTATCGCCAAATGGTCAAACTCATTATTACCACCGGAGTGTGAAATTCGCTGGGTTAAATCTTGATGTTGAATAATATAATCGGCGGTTTTATTGATATTTTTAAGTTTGAAATGAATTTTCCAAGCAATAATTGTCGTCGCAACAAAGCCGAGAAAGATCAACGAAACACCAAACCATGCCATTTGGGTAGTAATTCCTCTTATTTTTTCTTGAATTACCTTTTGTTTTTTATCAGAAATATGAGATATCGACGTAAGTCTAATATACTCTTCTATGTACAAAGAGTGACTTTCATCCAATTCAATACTGGAAATTGAAACACCTGAGAGAAAATCTTGGGATATAGTTTTTATTTGGGATTTTTTAGAGGCGGTAACATTTGATACGAGCGATTTTTGCTCCATGGCATTTTTATTTTCCCACTGTAAGTCGCCAGCATTAACTTTTCCCAATATTAATACCGCGTACTTAAATCCTCTTTTTTCTTTGCGAATATTGAGTGATTTTATCAGTTCTGCTAGACCTTGCTTTTGGTATTGGGTCTTAAAAGAGCAAAGTTCACATTCTGGAATAACCATCGATTCTAAATGAGAAACTTGTGGTTCTAGCCAATCATCATAATAAATGTAGACGGCCGAAATTAGCAGGATCAAGGTGCAGGCGTAAATGAGTACCAATCGGCCAATATAACTATTTAGCATGGTAATCTACCTTATAACCTGCTCCACGAACGGTATGCAACAACGGTGATGAAAAGCCATCGTCTATTTTTTTTCTCAACTTGCTGATATGAACATCAATAACATTGGTTTGAGTCTCAAAGTGATAACCCCAGACATGTTCTAATAACATGGTTCTAGTGAGCACACGGCCAGAATTTCGAACAAGTTGTTCAAGCAAATTAAATTCCTTGGCGTGTAATTCTATAATTTTTTCGCTTCTTGTTACCTGGCGTTTTAGCAAGTCTATTTTTAGATCTGCGAAAGTAAGCACCGTCTCTTCTTCAATACAATTTATGTTAGTACGTCTGGCCAATACTTCTAAACGAGCGAGCAACTCACTGAAGGCAAAAGGCTTAACTAAATAATCGTCACCCCCAGCCTTAAGCCCTTTAACTCTTTCTTCGACATCCCCTAACGCTGATAAAAAAAGTATAGGGGTGGTTTTTCCTATAGCGCGTAGTGCTTTGACTATCGATAATCCATCTAACTCCGGCAACATTCTATCGACAATGAGTACATTAAATTCATTGTCAATCGCTAAGGTTAAACCGTGCTTACCGTTATTAATATGTTCGATATAATGTCCCGACTCCTTGAGACCTTTAACGATATAATCAGCTAGCTCTTGGTCATCTTCGATCAATAAAATTTTCATAATCAATAACTCACGGTCGTTTTAACGAATATTACTCATGTAATTAAGTTTTCTCAATCACATTGGGAGAACATTATTTACTATACTGTTCAATGTTATCCGGCTGCCAATTGTACTCCATCATTTGCGCAGACATGCGCGCATGTGCTAAACCTTTAAGTCGAGCGACAATATGTAATGCTCCGTCGATACCTGATGAAACACCAGCAGTTAGCACTATTTTACCATTATCAACGAAACGTTGGTCATCTACAACGGTGAAATTAAGCTGCTCTGACTGCCTAGTCAACCAATTCATCCAACTATAATGAGTCGTCGCTTCAAGGCCATCTAACATGTTGGCTCCTGCCAACAAAGTTGCAGCATTACACACCGATAAAGTGATATCTGCTTCTTTTGATGTAGATTTAATCCAATCCATAACTTCTGGTTGATGAAATAATTGTGCAACGCTACCGCCAGGAATTATTACAATATCGGCTTTTGGCATATTGGCAAAAGTATATTTTGGCGTAACTTGATAATTACCACCGTCATAGGCTCTCATAACAGGTGCAACAGTAAAAACATTAAAACTATGCGCATTGACAAAAACTTCCAAAGGACCCGCCCAATCCAAAACATCGACACCATCAAAGACTAAAATAGCGATATTTTGTTTCTTAGCTTCAGCCATCGAGTGTCCTGCCATTTCATCTTCTTCTTTCGCAGGTGCCATTTTTTTAAGTTCTAAAGGCTGACTTAATCCCATCCACTCAACGGTTCCTTTTATTAATTTAGATGAAACAAGGCTCCCTTCAAACTTAACTCCGGCATCAGGTAACATAAATTTTAATTCTTTATCGCTAAAGTCGAGCGATTTATTTTCTTCATTGGACGCTCCCATTCCCCGAGTATCCATTCCCCAGTAGGTATAGCTTGCAGATAATCCACCGTTTTGGTCCTTTTTTACTTCAAACGTTAGAGGATGCTCATGGTTGCCCATGGAAATCCCACCTTGCCAACGGCCAATCAACTGACTTTTACTGGTTGACTGTTTAGATATAATACTAGATGAAATTACTATGGTTTCTGAACTATAGACATGTGGCTCAGAAGAGCTTTCAGTTTGAATAACTTGGGTGTCTAAACTGTAGACATGCGGCTCAGAAGAATTTCCAGTTTGAATGACTTGGGTGTCTAAACTGTAGACGTGTTGTTCAGATTCATTACTACTCGAAATTACTTGAGTTACCGGCTCAACTATTTGTTTCTCTGGCACAAAGTTAGTTGCAAACGAGCAAGCTGTAATTAATGTGGTTAGCGAAAGGGTTATTCCTAAATTGACATGTCTTTTTTTCATAGTATTTACTCAAATGTTATAAGAAACATTATAGTAAATCCCAAAGATGAGCTAAGGGTTTGACAAAGATTAAATAAATTTAATCTTTGTCAATAAACAATAGAAAAGTATTAAAAACGATAAGTACTATCAACTTATCGAGTACACCGGAAACTTTAACATTTGAGTTAAAATCTGCGGTGAACCAAGGTTATGATTTATTCGCTTCAGATTTAAAGTACTTATCTAATATCTTTTTTATTTTTCCATTCTCTTTTAATTTGATAACGGTATTTTTTAAGATTTTCTTAATATCTTGATGAACAGCTTGATTACAAAAAAGAGTCATCTCGTTTTCACTAAAGATTAAAGGTTTGTCAAACGCTAGTGTGGTAAATTCCTCATTTTTTGCTAAATAAGTGATGCTTTGAACTGCTCCAGCAATTGCATCAACACGACCTAGCTTTAACATTTGCAGAGCACTGTAATATTTAGATGTTGGTGCTTTAGACATTGTTTTATCTTTCATAAATCGCTCATCCACATAGACACCGCGAGGAATGGCGACAATAATACTTCTGAGATCTAAATAACTATTAATTTTAACGCCCGCTTTAGGAAGTATCCCCATGGAAAGACTGTAGCCTATAGGTTCAACAGCTTCTAATTGATGTTCAACATATGGGGTATCCAGAACAATTGTACACATGCCTTTTGGTTTATCAAATTGAATTACCAAGCGTTGAGCTGGAAAAACCCCTTTTGACTTACCAACGCCACTTTCAACTATTATTTCATTCATTAACTTATAAAGTACACCATCTCTTTTCCCTTCATCATTCATAAAACCATAGGGAAACAACTCTAAAGTCATCATCGAAATGTTTTTGTCTTCATTAGTCGCACTTGTATGAAGAGGTACAACTAAAAGAATAACTATCAATACCTTAAAAACCGTCTCCATTATAGCTTCCATTCAAGTTACCTGTGAAATATTCATATTATATAACTAATTCTAGATGGAGAAAAACTAACTCTACCACTTCACTTTATATCAATAAGAGCTAAAGTGTAGTTAGTCATGTCCTTTTGAAAACAGTTTACATGACTTTACTGATACTACTCTTTAATCTTTATAAAAACCTTGTTCGATATTAGTTGTTAGTAGAAATTTTTGCGGGATTTTTAACATAGGTATCTAGCCATTGATATTGTTCCCACAACATATGCAGTAATGACTCTCTGGCTCTATAACCGTGTTGTTCATGAGGTAACATAACTAAACGAGCGTTACCACCAAGTCCTTTAAGAGCGGCAAACATACGTTCTGATTGCATAGGAAATGTGCCTGAATTTGGGTCTTCTTTACCGTGAATCATCAACATAGGTTCATTAATTTTTTCCGCATGAAAAAAGGGCGACATTGAAGCATATGTTTGCCGACCTTCCCAAAAACTTCGCTCCTCACCCTGAAAGCCAAATGGTGTTAAGGTACGGTTATAAGCACCGCTGCGAGCAATGCCCGCTTTAAATAAATCACTATGGGCAAGTAAGTTAGCAACCATAAAAGCACCGTATGAATGACCAGCAATAGCGATACGCTCCTTATCGGTAACTCCTTTTTCAACTAATACATCAACAGCTGCTTGGGCGCTAGCGACTAATTGCTCACGAAAAGTATCATTAGGTAAAGCACCATCAAAACCCACGATCGGCATTTTTGCACCAGAGAAAACGGCAAAACCTTGCGCTAAATGTGGCATTGGCCCCCAATAGCTAACACGAACAAACTCATAAGGTGAATCGGATACTTGGCCGGCTACTTCCTTGTCTTTATATTCTCTTGGGTAAGCCCAAATTAATGTCGGTAATGGTCCTTGGCTTTTATCGTAACCTGCGGGTAAATACAATGTACCACTTAGCTCCACGCCATCTTTACGTTTATATTTTAGCTTCTCTTTACTAATACCTACAAAAGCAGGGGTTGGGTGAGGAAAATCAGTAAATTTCGTTAAGATATCCTTATCTAAATCTCGTACGAAAAAATTAGGTTGTTCGGTAGTAGACTCCCGCAAAGTCATTACTTTAGTCGCTTGATCATTAAGTACTAAAACAATACGTTCATAGTAGGGAGATTGTGATTTCCACAAGTTTGATTTCTGTTTAGTCTTAAAATCATATTGATTTAAAAAAGGAATGTTACCTTGATCAGAAGCCCCTCTCCCCGTTAAATAAACCTTATTATTGTTATCAAACGTTTTAATAACATTTAAACCAAATTGGTTTCTTTGTTTAACAAAACGACCAGGATCATTGTATCGATCATTATAAGAGCGTTCTTGAAATAGCTCTTTTTTAGCTTTAGGTTTACTTGGGTTAAATTTCCATTGTCTGATGTGTCGATCACTGAAACGCCAGTCACTGATCATGGCGAAATTATTATTACCCCATGTTATATCATCGAAACGACGCTCTACTTTTTGGAATACTTTAGGGCTACTTTCGAAAGGAGCGGACCAAGTGTAAACATAGTCGTGATGATCTACTTTTATTTGCATATTGCCGCCGTCTTGCGCTTCAGCCCAAACTAACGTAGCAGCTACATCACTTCGCCAACTAATATCACGACGACCTTCTCGGACTGAATCAAATCCTTTAGGAATATTTTCTCCTGAGGCTAAATCAGCGACTTGGGTCACTAATTTACCATCAGCAGTCCATACTTGTGTTTCTATTGGAAAACGTCTTGCTGGTACGAGGTAAGAGAAAGGTTTCTTAATTTGTGATACTAATAAATACTGACCATCAGGCGAAATTACATATCCTTTATACATGGCTGATTGACCAAGTTTAGTGATATGACCCGACAAGCTAATTTCTGCCAATTGTGAGCGAGTTAAGAACTCAAAAAGAGCTTCATCATAAGGAGTTTTCAATAGATTTGAGTAAGTTCTGACGGCTGCCTTTTTTCCTGAGGTGGTTTGAATTACTGGCTCAATCGTCGCTTTAGATGCCTCTGGCTTGTCGCTAGCTTTAGCAATCGTTAAACGGGTGTAAAAACCACTTGAGTCACGTTTCCAAAGATATTTAGTACCACCAAGAGAAGCATTGATTGTTTGTTTGCTAACTTGACTGGTTTTTTTCGTTTTGAGATTATAATTCCACAGAGTTAGCCCTTGCTTGTTTTCTACGATAAAAGCTAAGTATTGAGAGTTCGGTGAAAAGCTGACACTCATTATCTTACCAGCGGGTAAGTCTTTAATCGTAACTTGTTTACCACCGCTAACTTGTTTAAGCGAAATACCGGTATAACCACTAGATCTACTAGGCGCAAAAATATTGGCGTTAATTCTTAGTCCGGCAAGTTTTTCTTCCGCCTGAGCAAGTTCATCAATCGACTTGGCACCCGGACGAGCGAGTATTGCAACCCATTGCTTGTTTGCCGAGATAGTGACTCTAGGTTGTCTTGGCGCATCAACTAAATCTGCAAGTTGCTTGGGCGGAGTTTTAAAGCCGCTGTCAGCAATTGCACTTGAACTTAAAGCAAGCATTAATGAAATAAGCAGTAAACGTTTCAATTAGATATTCCTTTTCTTAGGCTGAAATTAGAAATTACCATATCATATTCAGTGTCATGCTCAAACCCTAGAGGCCACCTTGTGGTATTGCTAAAAACTAGACTTTTGAAATGGCAACATCATCTTTTATTTAGTTTTTCTGGCATAACAACGAGCTAATGTTATTAAAATGCTGTTGCCATTTATCTGATAAAAGTTAGCGAAGTAAATCTAACTTAAATGGTTGCTCTCAATTGAACTGGTGAGATTAAAATTCAATCACTACTTGCTTAAGCCATCGGCTAAATACAGCTGATTAAAATATTGAGCATAGTGATAATAACCAACTGTATGTGTCTGTTTAAATACCCAAACTAACAATAGGTTAATAAATCTTAGAAACCATAATTAATGGTATGTTCACTGTGGAACAAATTAACGCTGAACTATAACCATCAACAACCTTAGACAGTGGTGAATATCACAACAAAAGATGGTCTGTTAAGCGCCCATAAATAGGTTTTAGGCTTTAAAAACAACATCAAAAAAAATTGTAGTAATATCAATCTAATAGACACATTACTGCAAGTCTACTTTTTTATATTGCATTTTCGGAGTAGATAAAACAGTAGTCCCAATCTTCAATCCAAAGATGAAACGAGTCACAACAAAACGCTTAATGACTTCGTAGCCAACAGCACAACCAATAAAAGTAAAAAGTATCAGTAATATCGGTTCAAAAACAGGCCCTAACTCAAATTTTGCTAACCACATGGCAAAAATAATAATTAACGTTTGATGTAAAATATACCAAGGTAACACGGCATCATTCATGTAACTCAATACAGGGTGTTGCTTATTAAGATAAGCACCAGAAAAACCGAGTATTGCCAGTAGCCAAAAGACTTTATTGCCAGACCAGAGCGCAGTGATAAAAAACTGAGTAACCATGGATGCATTATTATAATCAACATCGAAACCCCAAGCCCTATTAAATCGAATGATAACCAAGCTATAACTGATGATTGCTAATACCAACCAAGTATTACGGTTATTAATCAGTGTTTGCCACATATTATCTGATTTAGCGAGTACATAGCCAAACATAAAAACAGTGAAATAAAGTGCATGATTATACCAATCGCCAATTAAGACAAAGGTATCATCAGGGAAGTATCTCAGTAGTATAAAGTCGTAAAATAAAATCAAGCTAAATGGTATTGCTACAATAGCCATAGCAGAAGTGTTTTCAGTTATTTTCTGCCAGTTAATTCTAACTAACAAAGGTTTAATTGCGATATAAACCAAAGTATAGGTAAATAAATACAGCAAATACCAAAGGTGATTATAAGTGATTAACCCCAAAGACAGTCCCGTTCTACTGGACAATAATTGATGTTCGGCATACTGACGGCTATTAATATCGAGGTACAACTTAAGAAACTCGACATAACTTGCGGAATAGCCTTCACTTTGCACCAGTTCATAATAAACCTGAGGAGGTACAATTAAAAACATACCGAAAATTAGCGGCAGCAGTACTCGAGTAAATCGCACTTTGAGCAACTTACCACTACTTATTTTAACCTCGACGAGTGATAAGGCAACGCCCGATATTAAGAAAATCAACGGCATTCGCCACTGGTTAACTAACAACATAATATTTTTCAAAAAATCACTTTGATAAGCACTTTTTACGTGCCATCCCCAATCTGCCACATAAAACTGGCCTATGTGATAAAAGATCAATAAAATAAAAGCTAGAGTTCTTAGCCAGTCAATATCGTAACGCCTAGTATTAATAGTTTCTGACATTGTCGCCACCTTTTGCATTGTATTCGAATTAGTGTAAAACTAACCTTTTCCACAAACAGAAAAAAGCCTAAAAGGCTTAACTACTGGTGCATAGGGATAAACAGTGGTATTTAGGGATAAGCAAATTTTCATATCACTTTACTTACATTCATGACTATATTAGCGAAATTTGAAAAGCGGCCACAATTTTACGAATTGTTGTTTATCGCCTGTTATTTACTCATCACTAATACCATTAGTGCAACATCAATTCTGATGGAAGCTAGTCGTTATGGTAAGGACGTTCCTTTTCCATTCTGGCAACCTTTTGTCTGGGAATATTCCAGTGCCTTAAGCCTAATATTATTGCTGCCATTACTGATTGTTTTTTTAGCTCAAGTGCCACTCACTTGGCAATATCTCAAACAAAACTTTATTTGGCATGTACTCGGCTCTGTTGTTTTCTCCATGATGCATATTTCAATTATGGTATTGCTGCGTAAAATGGCCTATATCAGCCAAAATTTGCATTATGAATTTGGTGAAATGCCAATTGAATTATTCTATGAATACCGAAAAGATGTCTGGGCATACTTTTTTTTCATCGCTATAGTTTACTGCTTCCGGTTTGTAACCAGTCGTCTGATAGGTGAGGCTAAGCTAATTATTGACGGAGAAGAGCCCTCTAGCCCCCAAATAATCAAGCGACTACTGGTAAAAAAACTAGGCAAGGAATTCATTATTCAGGTAGCCGATATTGAATGGTTGGAGTCCAGTGGTAATTATGTAAACTTGCATATCAAAGGTCGAATTTATCCGACTCGCTCCACATTAAGTCGTTTTATTGAACAAATTTCGGAACAAGGATTCTGCCGTATTCATCGCTCTTACGCAGTTAATTTAAATTCAGTAGAATCAATAACCTCTCTACCAAGTGGTGACGGTGAAATAAAATTGAAAAACGAGAAAGTATTAAGTTTGTCGCGTAAATACCGGGATGAATTAAAAGCAAAGCTGAATTCATCCGATTAACTTTGTTCCAATAACACAGTTCGATAATCGATAATGATTTTCAGATACCATATTGATGATATGTTCACTTTAAGACAAACTCATCGAGCGCGTTTTATCATCACTATGCTAATAATGCTTGGCCGGTATTTTAATAGATAAACCTTATTTAGTTATGTTCTGACATTCATGAATTCGCTTGCTAATAAATACTCGTTCATTTTGATTATTAGTTCTTTGGGATGCCAACTGATAATACGCTAGAGAATTTTTATACTGACCATTTTTAAAATAGAGCCCTGCAAGCGCGGTATAATAATGTCGGTATTTTTCAAGTAACTTTCTTAGTCCAATAACCTTTTTGATTGCCGCCGGGCAGTCACCTGATTCTGCAAGGGCAACCGCTGCGTTTAACTCAATAATAGGATTGTTATCTACCCTGCCTAGTAATTGATAAAGTTGGTATATTTGTGACCAATCGGTGCTAGATTCATTAACTGCATTGTTATGCAACGAAGCAATTGCCGCTTGAATGGCGTAAGGAGTCCCTTTACCTACTCGTAAAGATTTTTCGACTAATATATTGGCTTCTTGAATATTAGTTTTTTTCCAAAGACTGCGATCTTGATCCGCGAGTAAAATCATCTGACCGTTATGATCACTTCTTGCAGGAATACGAGCGTCTTGTTGTAATAATAAAGCTAGCAAGCCAATCACTTCAGCATCATTCTTTACACAATGATGCAATAATCTAGCGAGCCTTAACGCTTCTTTACATAAATCTTTATCTATAAAGCTACTTGCTTCGGTTGTGAGATAACCCTCATTAAAAAGTAAATATATTGTCTTTAGCACACCTGTCAGTCTCTCTGACCACTCCCGAGGGTTAGGGGTTTCATACTTGATATTATTGACACTGATTTTCGTTTTTGCTCGAGTTAAACGCTTCTCTAACGTTTTTGTGTTAATAACTAGCCCATTAGCAATCTGTACAAGGTTAAGTCCTAAAACGTGCTTTAAAGCTAACAGTATCTGAGTTTCTTGATTAAGTGCAGGATGACAACAAGTAAAGATCAGTCGTAGTAAGTCATCGTTATAACTTAACAACAGTGCTTCTTCACTTAAATCAGGTAAAATAGCCACTTCGCATACTGAATCAAATGGCTGCTGTTTTAGTTGCTTGCGATACTCATCAATATATTTATTTCGTGCAACTTTGACCAACCAAGCAACGGTATTATCCGGCTGTAATTCTGGCCATTTCAGCAATGCTTGTTCTACAGCAGACTGTAAATAATCTTCTGCAAGGTGAATATCCTTTAAAATAACTATTAGCTTGGCTAACGCTTGCGGATAGGATGTTTGAATTAGCGCATGAATCATTAATAATCATCGTTTAGTTTTATTTACAAAAATAAGGACAACTCGAGCGCAGCTCATTCATTGTCCTTATTTTAATGTTTGTAAAGCGACTGAGACCCCAGTCCTTTATTTATTAGTTATCAAACATCATTATTGGTCGTACTTCTATACAGCCAAAAGCAGCACTGGGGATTCCTTTAGCCTTTTCTATTGCGTCGTCCAACGTATCACATTCAAGTAAATAGAAACCTCCAAGTTGTTCTTTAGTTTCAGCAAAAGGACCGTCGGTAAGTAACGTTTTACCATCACGTACTCGAACAGTAGTCGCAGTATTCGTTGGTTGTAAAGCTTCTCCAGCAACAAAATCCCCCGTATCCTTTATGCCTTGAGTAAAGTCCATATAATCTTGAAAAATCTTTCCGTTTTCTTCATCACTATGAGTTGCCATTATAGTTTCGGCTTCATAAATTAAACATAAAAATTGCATTAGGTAATCCTCTATAGATGTTTGTTTTAATAGTTAGCATCAATTTAGCTAATAGAAATAACACCATAATTAAATGGCATTAGTTAATAGACGAATAATATTAAACAAAACCGACATTATCATATAAATATATTTACTAAAAAGTTTACCTTTTTGTGAAACATAGCTGAACTAAGTAATAAATCAACTTAAAATGGCTTAGATAATATTAGTTGAACACTTCAATGTCAGCTAATAAAATTAGAGGGTAATAAAAGCAGTTCTGCTGACTTATTTTAAAACTTTATAACTGGTGCCCGATAAAATCATTGAACTTTAACTAGCTTAAAATCTTCGGTTTCAAAATATAAGGGTTTTATCGTGCCACAATTTAGAAACTTATATTGAAGTTCAATTTCTTTTGGTACTGGCGATGATGTGGTAAAACGCCCTAAACAACTGGCTTCCAGGTCAATACCCAATATATGATCAAAGCTAGGAGCTTGCTGAATTCTATGAATATAAATTTTATAATTTTCTCTTAATGAAACAACATCATACTCTTGTTTTGTACTTGAAGGCTTAATGTCATCAAAATTACGAACATACAATTGCTTATCAAAAGACAGTGAAATATTTTCATAAACTAACATTCCACCACGCTCAAAATGCCCTGCATATAAATCAGCCTGTATAATCATTCTTTCTCCACGCATTAGGCGTTGTAAATTAAACGGCTTGGGTTTAATAGTAATGAATTGACCATCTCTGACCGTTTGCAATACTGCCAAATCATTATTATCTAATTTATATAGTAACTGAACGTTATGAGGCTTCTTATAAAGTGGTAAATGAGAAGCATAAATACTAGAGCCCTGCGTAACCAAAACCATTCCATGAATACCCATATATGCAGGGTCTAATGGCGGTAATTCTATAACTTCATCCTCAGCAAAACTAACTAGACTTAATAAAAACAATGTACTAAATAACAATTTTTTCATAAATAAATTATCACTCTAAAAGTTAAAAGTATTTTCAGTAATCAAAGTTTTAGCTCTGAAAACTACATTATAGTTAGTTTTTCAAGCAAGGATCCTATTAAAGTAAGATGTTATGTTTTTTTACTATTAAATAACTTGGCACTTTATCTTATTTTTTAAGTCAGCAAAGAAACGTCTTACACAGTAAAATAAATCTATTTTTTGTGACTTTGCTTTTTATTGATAGGTTTAGGCAGCATCCCCCCTAAAGCTGATGCCATTATTCCCTTATCCACTATTTGAACATAAATTACTTTATAGACATCAATCCGCTGACATTTTGCATGCCGGTACTGTCAGTTTTGTTCGGGATCAGCAATCAGTTTTAAGACGATGAGGTGCACAGCTGCTACTTTCCTGACCAGCAGTCTATGGCAAGCTTAAATAGCATAGGGTTGATTTGTACTACAAGGATGCAATTTAAGCGCGGGAGTCCACTGTCTTTATTGATGTTTACAATGCTCCCAGAGGGAAAGGGTTCATTAGCTAACGTAACAGCAGTTACTGAGAATAATCATTTACCGTAATCGATGCCCTGCCTCTAATTCTTTTTACCCTCGCTGAGTTGAATAAACTTATCCAGCTTATTCAAGTTAATATTTGGATATAAAGCTTGATAAGAACTTCTAACTTTATCAATAATATGGCTTGGGGTACCCTTGCTAATTGCCATGCAAAGATCTGCTTGGTCTTCAGGTTTTAAAGAATACACTTTTTCTATCGTTTTATTTGGTAACTTCAGATTAGCAAGCATTTGAACTATAGCCTCTTCAGTTTCAACAAGTAAATCAACCCTATTCTTTAACAGCTTTTGTAAATTTGATTTGTTCGAAGACGTTAAAAAAAGATTAACACCTTCTTCCATTCCTTTGCTTAAAAACAACTTGTGAAGAAAAGTACCACGCGTGATACTGTAAGAATATTTATTAAGATCGCTTTCCTTTTTAATGTGCAAATTTTTCCGACGAGATAATTTGTAAACTGAATGTATTGGACTGGATAATAAGGGGCAGATCCAGTGGAAAAACTTTTCTCTACTTGGTGTACGGTAAATAGAATAAATCAAAACATTATCTTGTGCTATTGCAATGCTAAACGAGCGCTGCCAAGGATAGAGCTCAATTTTATAACGAATATTGGCATGTTTTAGTACCGACGTAACAACCTTTGTTGAACTACCGGTAATTTCCCCCTTTGAGTCAACATAGTTATAGGGAAACCAAGGTTCGGTAACGACCAAAAGCTTATCGCTAGGCGATATGGTATTTGCAATTAAATCATGTTGATTATTCTCGCCAGCATTGACGAACTTCAACAGCACGAGAAAAATAAAAATACATTGTATAAGTTTAGTTCTACAATTACCGTTCATGTTGTAGACCATTCATTACCTATTCAGAGATTAATACTGAGTATAGAGTATAAGTAATATAAACACCCTACTCGGTTAATCATTCCAGGTACAAGAGACATATCATAGCGGCCAATCAGCTGTAGCCATAATCAAGACATAGAAAGAGAAGATAGTACTCAATCATTTATAGATACTATTGACTACTTATCGAAGGAAGGTACTGCGAGTTATGTGTCACCCCCAGCCTTAAAAACAAAAGTTGAGATTATCAATTCAATCGAAGAAGGTATACAACTACTGGATGGTATTTATAAAAATACTATTGTTACATATGACGTAGAAAAAGCTGATGAAGCAGGTAATGAAAAATCAGCTGAAACTATCCATATGGCGGCATTGCATATTTCAAAGCCTATTTTCATGCTGTTAAGCAATCAGAAAAGATAACAAATATGTTTAGTGAAGAATTAACTCACTATATTTTAAAGCAGCTTTAATTTTGAATGAATCACGGTTACTGAGACAAATATGATCTGAATCTGTTTATTTAATTTCACAGTTCAGTGTCGTATTTTTTTAATCGTTAGCCTTTTGATGTTTCCAGAAACGTCAACGTTTAGCGATTATTTATTCTTGAAATAAGCAGAAGCGAATGACTGCAATATTATTTATGAGGCTTCAGCAATATAACCCTTTCTAACTAGAGTACAAAAGTTAACCAAAAACTTCACATCCCTGTTGTCAAGCAGACATAATGTTCGATCAAAAAAGGGTAACAACATCCTATATATACTAATATTTTAGCCTTAATTATCGGCTATACTAAAAAGATGAAATTTTTTATACCTTTGATTTTATTGCTATCTATAGCAGGTTCAGCTTATGGGAAAAAACAGCCTTTTATTTGGGTCGATGACCAAGACTATGAGCCTTATATTTATTTCAATTCAAATATGCAAGTTGCGGGAATATTTCATGAAATTATGACAGCAGTATTTGCAAAAATGGATATCCCTTTGTCATACCAACTTTACCCATGGAGTAGAGCACAAAAGTTAATAACTATCGGACGTGCTGATGGAATGATTACCATCCCTACCAAAGAACGGTTAGCGTATTTAGTCGCCAGTGACCCCATTATCCAAGTTGGCATGAAAGTTCATTACAACAAAAGCAACACGAAACGGGCAAATATTGCCAAAGTAAGTTCACTTAAAGAATTGCACTCTTTTGTGCTTATAGATTATCAAGGCGATGGTTGGGCTGAAAGTAATTTAAGAGATTATAATGTGATGTGGGCTCCCAACTATACAAGCGCTGTTATGATGATTGCAGCTAATAGGGGAGATATTTTTTTAGATGATCCTATTTCAATTAAATATCATATTAAAAAACAAATTGAATTAAATTCGGTATTGGGTGATAAGCTTTTGCTCATTGAACAAGGCGAACACGTGATTTTTTCAGCACCTCATTGTTTAATGATATCAAAAGAGTCGACATACCTTTCAATACTGAAAGAATTTAATGCTGCATTGCAAGCAATAAAAGATAACGGTGAATACGATAAAATTATCAGTAAATATATAAATTAAAAAATATATCATCTATGAGTGGGCGTACGGCTAAATCTAAAATCTCTACAATTATATTTACAACCGATGGTCATTTTCATGCTAATAGCAATGTTCACTCGTTGGTGGAACATTACTATTTTGGAATAATCCTCTGAAAATTTAATTTTGACGTTAATTCTACTTCGCAATAGTTACCCGAGAATGATAATTCCCGCCATTTTTAATTTTTACAATATTACCTCGTTCATTACGGATAAATTTTATATATTCCTGATCAACCACCTTACCATTTTCTATTAATTGGAACGTATCACCTTCTACATGTTGATAGTTGTACAACGCATACTTAAGCGACTGTGCGGGTAAGTACAACAACATCAAACCGGTTCCCCAGCTACCAACATAATACTCACTATTCCAAGGGTTCAAGTTATAAAACCCTGTGTATTGAGACAGATCGAGATCGTGTTCTACTTCATTTTTTGTGTTTTCTTCAAATTCTAACTCGATTGATTCGGCGCGATTAATAATATCAATTAGGCCTGAAACATACTTAGGTGTGTTTACACGGTTAGCATTGGCAAGAATGGCATAGCCCATTTTATTCGTTACATCCATCTTAAAATAGCTTACGTAGCCTGGGCATACTCCACCATGCATAGCCCAGTCATTACCTTTCTTGTCAGTAACCACTTCATAACCAAAGCCACGGTCGTGTTCATTTCTTTTGGTGGTGCCTTGAGTTTTATACATACTTTTTAGGGTAGATGGTTTCATTAACTCAGCTTTCGATGCATCAACTAACCGAAACTGCCACATGGCAAATTTGGCCAAATCAACAGCAGTAGTTGATATGCCAGCTGCTGGCTGCATCGCTTTGGTTTGATAAAAGTTAGCGACCTTACGCTTGCCATTTCTATTGGTCGACGTATAACCTATCGCATGTTTATTTCCATATAGCGATGATTGCATTTCTACAACAGAATTAGACATTTTCAGCGGTTGAAATATATTAGATTCAATGTAGTCTTTGTAGGATTCGCCTGTTACTTCTTCTACAATTAATCCCAGTAAGGCTGAGCCAATATTGCTGTACGTGATGTCTGAACCAACCGGATGAGCTGTTTCTAACGTTGATAAAACCTCATACAATTCTTCTTCCGTTGGGAAGTAATGTTCAGGTCCACTCCAGTACGGATGGCTATCGCGTGACAACCCCGAGGTATGGGCAAGTAATGAACGAATCGTTACTGAACCACCTTCTGGAAACTTCTGATTAACGGCGTATTTCGGCAAAATATCCTTCACCTTATCATCTAAGTTGATCTTACCTTCGTCCACCAATTTCATAATAGCCGTAGCCGTGAATATTTTAGAAGTAGAACATATGCTACTCATCGTGTTTTCATTACTTGTCGCTGAGTCTTCGTAGTGAGCATTGCCAAAGGCTCCGCTCCACAATGTTTTCTGATCTTTTACCACTACCCCCGAAATAAAAGGGATGTCTTCATAGTCTTTTTGCGCCTTTAGCCATACATCAATGAGTGTGGATACATCCTCATATTTCGTCTTGTTCTCTTGGCCGTAAGCGATGGCAGCATTTAGACATAAAAATGTCGATAGAATAAAATTATAAATTTTCATAGTAGTATTTGTTTCTTTGTTTGTTTAAAAGTAAGGGGGTCTTAACAAAGTGGCTATCAATGATCACTTTGCTCAATCGGTAATCAGTATGTTTTTTAAGTAAGGATTAGCCTTTAATTGATAAAAACTTATCCTTTATAGGAGATATTGGTCTATCAGCTAAGTTATTTTTTCCTGGCGAGATTGCTGTTTGGATTTGTTCTGTTGTGTTGGCGTTTTTTTACCTGCAATTAATACGGTTAATGACGCCTTGTGCTCTATTTTATCTAGCTTAATCACACTAGGCTTGGCATTCAATTTAACTTTAGTTATCGCTTTGGTTTTGGTCGCTACTTTCATTTCCTTCATTGCGTTATTCTTAGTCGCATCAGATTCGGCATAGTTTGAATTGTCGACGATGACAGAAAGTAACTCTTTTTGTGGTTCATTGGCATTGGCATATTGCTGGTTTGGCACTAACAAGACCAAAAAAAATAGTGCGTTTGCGCTAGTTAGTTTATTTATCAATTTCATGTTCTTCTCCATTAGGTTTACAAGGTTTGATTGGTGATTCAGTTTACTAACTCTGTGAATGAGCTAAGCTAGGACAAAGTTTATCCCTGACAACCGAAGCAAAATAGGCAGCGTTTGGTAAACAAACGATGGAGATAGTTTACAAAAAAGTTACATGAAGAAATTTAGAGCGGTGTTAATATCAATTCATCACTAATAGGGTTGAAGTCAGTTATTAAATACCCGTTCTTACAATATAATGTATGAAAAAACGAGGGCATATCTAGCATGGCAAAATCAACATCAATCCTTATCATTGAAGACGAAGTCGCCATTCGCGTCGGCCTTGTTGATGTATTGATATATCATGGTTATCAGGTTGATTATGCAGAAGAAGGACTGTCTGGTCTCGAAAAGGCGCTTACAGGCAATTATGACCTTATCTTACTCGACGTAATGCTGCCTAATATGGATGGCTTTCAGATATGTACAAAAATAAGAGAGCAGGATAAAGGACAAGCTATTATCATGCTTACCGCTAAATCAACCGATGAAGACGTCATTAACGGGTTTACCTTAGGGGCCGATGACTATGTCTCTAAGCCTTTTTCGGTAGCTCAGCTAATTTTAAGAATTAAAGCCGTATTAAGGCGAAGTACACTTAAAAATACCGAGTTAACGTTCATTCAGCTTGATGAAAATCGCAGAATCGATTTACAAAATCTTTGCATTCAAATAGGAAAAAATAGCCTTCCATTTACAAAACGAGAAATAGAAGTTATTGAATACTTGCAGCGCTATAATCAAAGACCGGTAGCAAGAGAGGAGTTACTCTCCTCAGTGTGGGGATATTCTGAAAGTATGGACATTGAAACACGAACCGTTGATATTCACATAGCACGCATAAGACGAAAAATTGAGATAGAGCCAAAGAATCCGGAATTCTTGATCACCGTAAGAGGCGCGGGTTATCGTTTGATTTGCGAAAGTGACAACTAGATGAGTATTAAGCAGTTCATTCGTGATCAATTTTCTGGAGGTTGGTTTTCCAAAGAATGGCTTTTTCAAAATAATCTGGCGAAAAATAGATTATCAAAAGGGCGTTTGCAGTTTTTATTTACGCTATTCTTTCTGGCACTTGCGATTCCATCGGCTATTATTAGCTACATTGCTTATGAAAAACTGCGTTGGGAAACCTTTCACCAATACCAGCAAACAGCACAATCATTTGCTTTGGAATTGAACAATACACTTAACCTAGCGGTCACAAAAGAAGAGGCTCGATCAGACAGTGACTATTCATTTCTAATACTGGAAGGCGATCCTAAAGCCCTTTTTTTGCAGCGTTCAATCTTATCTCGTTATCCAGTTGAATCTGACTTCCCAGGTATAGTCGGATATTTTCAAGTGGATTCAAATGGTGTATTTAGCTCGCCACTGCTGCCTGAAGACTTAAATCAGTCAGGTTTTTACGGGCTTTCCGACGAAGACAAATTATTACGAAAGCAACTTTCATTTAACTTACATAACATTCTCTACCAAAACCAACTCATTGCTAAACCTTCCATAAGTTCACCTTATGCATCTTCCACAGATTCATCTTTAGAAGATGAGAAAAAGAAGAATATAAAAGATGAAACTGTTTTGGGTTTTGCCCAATTAGAATCAGCAACAGCAGAAAAAAAACTAAAAAAACCTACTTTACCTAAGCTACCTAAAAGAAAAGAAAAAAGTTATATTCCACAACAGGGGGGAGCCTTAATAAAAGAGGCACCATCAACTGACTATGGCTTTAACAAAGATAATGACAAAATAACAAAGGCAGTGAATGAACAGGCTGTAAGCATTAACCTTTTTGAAAGCGAGATTGAGCCCTTTCGATTTAGTTTATTAAAAAGTGGCCATTTTGTCGCTTATCGACAAGTATGGCGCGATGGTAACCGACTTATTCAGGGCACAATTTTATCAGTCGACGATTTTTTTGAGCAAGTAATAAATAAGCGATTTAAACGTTCGCCTCTTTCTCAGTTCACCAGATTAAGTATAACTTACGGGGACAATTTACTTTCTAGCTATCCTACGCAGGCTATAAATGACAGTAGCGGAGAGTTGCTATCGTTAACACATTTTCCTGACCCCTTTCGCCAGCTTTCTTTAGCCTTTCATATGACAGATATGCCCAGCGGTGAGAGTGGAAAACTTATACTACTGATCGCATCCCTACTCGTTTTAGCATTGGTTTTTGGCACCTTTTCTCTATTTGGTCTAACGTATCGTCAATCACAATTAGCACAACAACATCAAGATTTTATTTCATCGGTCAGTCATGAATTAAAAACGCCAATCACTTCAATTCAAATGTATGGTGAAATATTAAAAAATGGCTGGGTTGATGAGAGAAAAAGAGAAACGTACTACGATTTTATCTACAGTGAATCTGAAAGGCTTTCTAGACTCATTTCAAATATTTTACAAATATCCGAAGTCAGTAGAAATAGGTTAAGTCTTGAAATGAAGCCGGTTACAGTGAATGAACTAGTGAGTGTTATTGAATCTAAAATAGACTCACAAATAAAACAAAGTGGTTTCAAATATAAGCTCTCAGTGGAGCCTATAATTAACAACAAAAATATCAGCGTTGATATTGATGCCTTCATTCAAGTAATTATTAACCTAGTTGATAATGCGATAAAATACTCTGCCAGTTCCTCTGAGAAACAAATTGATATTGCCTTTAGTGTTTTATCCAGCAATAAAATCTCTATTTCTGTTAGAGATTATGGCGTCGGTATAGCCAAATCTGAAGTCGACAAAGTATTTGAACTTTTTTACCGCATAGGTGATGAATTAACGCGAGAATCAAAAGGAACAGGCATAGGGCTTGCGCTAGTAAAAGAATTAACACATGCGATGAATGGAAAAATAAAAGTTGTCCATCATAATAAGGGTGTTGAATTTATACTCAGTTTTGTATTACTAGATAGTTGATAATTATCTATCTAGAGTAATTTTGAATAACAGGTCGATATCCGATACCTACCCTATGCCTACATTTCCAAATACCACCCCAAATACGGCTCCCATTGATGAACCGAACGCGGCTCCCAAACCAATGGCTAAAGAACTGATGTCTTCTTTTTCTCCTAATTCATCACTCAATTGTTTAATTCCTTATTGTAAGTAAATAAAATTTATTATAACCAAACTGTGATTGTTACTTGGCGTCTATGCTATTTTTTATAGTAGTGGTCAAAATCGATGTTCTCGCTTAAAAAAACCGTCTTTAATTCGTTGTTTAGCCTCTAGAAGTGACACACTAGTATCCGCTGTTGTCGATGTCGATGTCGATGAATAATCCAACGTGCAAAAGGAAGTATCAGACGCTATTTGTATGGGCTCAGGTGGGCAGCATAAAACTCTGCTAAGTCAAGTTCTGGCAGCATTGCTGCAATCACAAGTTGTGATCTGGCCAGTACATTAGGCTCGCCTAATCGACCACGTTGCCCCCATTTGATGACCAATTGCTCGCAGGTTATATCATCCGATAATAGATCGAAATTCGGAACGATGAGCACGTCCCCATCGGCATCAAATCTATATTTCAACATCAGCGAATCAAATGCCATCGCAGTATCCTCCCATTCGTTAGTGAAGCCGTAAGTAGCTGTTGAAATATCGGCTGCAAACTCAATGCCTACGTCAGTCGGTGTGTAATTTCGTTGTTCTGCCGATGACACCTCACCTTGGTAGAGCACTTTAGCCAGCCCTTGCCACATAGTTGATGTTAAAGGAAATTGTTCAACTAGACGCTGATGAATGCATTGACCTCTATTTGTGATGTCATCTATGTTTTGCTGGAAGCTATTTGCAAGATCCAAATTAGCATGTTCACTTGATGGCATACAGTCGTTGGCATGCGCTAGTTCATGATAAAAAAGCGCTGATGCCCAGACCAGAATATCCTCTAAGTTCCGTTCTTCGTTTCCAGTCAAAGGATAATTTTTCCCCGCATAATGATTATTAATAACTAAACGTCCAATTTCTCTGAACTGCAGCTCGCTACCATTACCGACTCGAGGATCTGGTTGTTGGTTAATGGTCGCCTTTTCTTCATTAGTCAACCAAAGATAGGCAGGATCAATATAAATCGCACCTGTTTCTAGACGATAGTGAGCGGGTCGAATTTCTTGATGGATAACAATTGCCGTTGTTGCCCTTAATAACAACAGCATCTCTGCTGGCATAATGATAAGCAAATCACGCATCCGCTGCTTCATCCATGAATGCGAGACAACAACGCGGTCCATAACATCGTCAATGCTTGGCTTGATGTAATTTAGGCCAATGGGTGGTAGTTCATTTAAGCTACATGAATCACTGACATCCGTTATTGAAACACATCTGATGATATTGTCACTATAGGTTTCTGTACCGCTAGGAGGCTGCAGGTTGCTATAATCTATGGTATTGGTATTGGTATTGGTATTGGTATTCGAATGTTCACCATCGCAGGCAACCAAGCCAAGCCAAGCCAACACAATATTAATAAAATCTTTTTCATATTTATTTTATTGACCGTTAAAACGGACTTCTCCATAAGTGACAGTGCAAATGAATTCACCTTAAATTCATAATTTGGAGTTAAGTTTAAACAGGATATTACGATAGAACAATGATGAATATATTAACGGCTTAACGATGAAAGTTAATCGGTATAATAGCAACAAAATCACCAGCACCAATACATTGATTTATATGAAATCACATTAAAAAACACCCTTATTTCTACAGGCAATTTATTTTGTGAACCGTATACGAATTTTCGACTAACTGTAGAAAGGTGAGCAAAGATTTTGGTAATTATTTACTAAATAATTAACGAGAGCCGTATTTCCCAATCAGACATTATTTTCGAGCAAAAAGGGTAATAACATTTGCATATTATTACCCTTTTTAATAATTTTTATGTCAACAAACTTCATTGTACGCTCACTATTTCCTGGGATAGTAATGTTAAATTAATGCACAGAAGCAATAACAGGTAAGCATTTTTTAGAATGGAGCAAATTGATATAAATAGTTCTAGCAAAAACTATTTATATTCTTTATAACGGCTTAAAGCCGTTAATGACATCAAAACAACCCGTATTAACTTGAGTAAAAAAACCTATGATATCTAACTTGACTATGGGTAAGTTATTTATTCCCACAGTCAATAAATTCAATTAGCTCACTAGTTTAAACGCTCAGCGTATTGACCATGCTCCCAGAATCGAATGGCCTTACCCTGCTTATCTAGTTCAAAGTATGCACTATGAAGCTCTTCACCGTTTTTAGAAATCACCCGAAAAACATGACCTTCTTCATGTTTTAATTTAAGAGGTCTTTGATTAGGCTTATCATCAAATAAATCAATTCCTTTCAAACCATCGGAGGTAGCAGCAATAGCGATACTCCATGGCCAACCCTCAAGCCCAAACACTCCTTCATAAATACTAAGGTCAACAATTTCTTGAGACGTGTCATTACTCAATTTTTTAATACTAGAACCATCTGGTACTGAATTGTTATTATCAGAAGCTTCATCAGCTTGTGTTTTAGCTGCTTGTTTAATGGGTTCGCTTAGCAGTGCATGTAATCCTTTGGTCAATTTACTCGGGCTGACGTCATTGACATTCACCATAGCGATAATAGCCAGCTTATCCTGCACTCGGGTCACAAAAGAAGTCCTATATCCTGGGCAATAACCACCATGACCAACAAAGGTTTTATTATTATCTTGCCAGAGAGCGAAACCAAATCCCCAAGTGGCACCATCCATATCGGGTGCAGTCCATTGTACTCTTTGCATTTCTCTTAAGGTGGTGGCTTTTAAGATATCTTCACCACCTTTTTCTTGCAACCTGAACTGCCAGCTAGCAAATTTTGCTAGATCATTGGCGCTAGATGCAAAACCTGCCGCTGGCGCAAGAGCTTTAACTTCATAAGGGCCAACCTCATCACGATGACCTTGTGCATTACGCAACTTATAACCTGCCGCAAAAGATTTACCGTATTCTTCGATGGGCAGTTCACTGGTGGTATTTGTCATTTTTAAAGGAGTAAGAATATTGTTTTTTATATAAGTATGAAAATCAGTTCCTGAAGCTTGAGCAATCGCTTCACCAGCAAGGCTTAAACCTAAGTTTGAATATTGAAAACGCTCATAGGGTTTATACAAAGGTTTTTGTTTTCCAGTCCCTTGTTGAAGGGTTTTATGACTAGGGAATTTAGTATCCACCCAATAAGGGGTAACAGCTTCACGGGGCAGCCCTGAAACATGGGATAGAATATTCCTCAAGGTAACTGGCTCTTCTTGATTTTTATGCTGCGGCATTTTGTACCAGGGTAAAATTGAATTAATAGGTGCATCAATGGACAATTTATTTTTATCACGTAATTGCATTACACCTATGCTGGTAAATAATTTGGAGACTGAGCAGATACTATATTTAGTATCTGCTGTGGCTTTTACTTTTCCTTTTAAACTAGAAAATCCAAACCCTTCTGACCAAACAACTTCCTGATCATAAACCACTGCAATGGATGCTCCAGGGACACCATCATATTCCAACTGGTTTTTTATCCATTCGCGGGCAAGGTTAATGTTCGCTTTCACATCTTTATCGTCTTTCACCTGGGCCTGGATATTACCAGTGATCATTATTAGAATTGAAAAAATTAAATAGCTTTTATTTTTTACCTTCATAATTGCCTTCCTACTTGTGTAGATAATCCTTTTTAGAAAACAAGTATAGAAGAGAATATTGAGATTAGTTTTTAATGTTATTAAGCAACTGAATAGCCTAACTCAGTATTTTGTTTAACTGCTTCAATTTTAAATGCTTAGGTAAACCGTTTGCTCTTGCTCATAAACACCTCTAGTTGAAGTTACGGGCAAAAGATAGATAACCGAAACCTATCAAGATAATGACTTTCACCAGACATAATGTCCGATCAAAAAAGGGTAATAACAGTGAAGTTATTACCCTCTTAATTATTCCAAAGTGAACATACGATGAGATATAACTACCTAAACAAACTATAGACTAATGATTCTCAGATTCCATATTAATGGCATGTTCACTTTAAGATAAAAAAATTAGCTTCAGCTAATTACCACGAAGCATTCAAAATTTACTAGTAAAAATAATCTAACCAAACGCTTACTTAGGATACGGGAGCTGTCATAAATTTGATACTCTATGTTGAAAAGAGACCAAGCGCCTTAGGATGTTTAATTTGTTCGATTTAATTTTAATGACTTAGAGCCTGTAAAAAAGTCTATTACAGGCCTTAATAAACTACAACGTTATACTATATTCCTTGAAAATCTTTACTATTTCACTTCGCAAATGTCTAAGCGTTGATTTATTTCCATCACTTGATATTCCAATATAGGTAATATTCTTTTTTAAATTTGTATGTTTTACAATATGGTGACTCGGGTTACTGCCATCATGCTCTAATACAGTTACCCTATTATCTTCAGTATAAAATCGACCAAAATCTAAGTTAGCGTGGTGTAATTTGTTAGACAAAGGATGCTGCTTTAAAAAACTTGTAATAGGTATACCTGATAATAAACGACCGCTAAGTAAACCTTGCTCCCACTTTAGTAGATCACTAGTAGTTGTGTAAATTGTTACTCCGTTTATTGACGTTGGGTGATCCCCAAATACAATTCGATTATCTAACTCTGACAAATTAGTAATTTGAATAGTATCCTTCATGCCTAAGGGGGTTAAAAGGGTATTGTTGAGGTAATCGCTAAAAGTGAGTTTTGTTATTTTTTCTATAATGAGAGCTCTTAACACCACATTTAAATTTCCATAAAGATATGTACTTCCGGGCGAAAACTGTAATTTCTCTATCTTTAGTATTTGAGAGATGACTTGCTCAGTTGTCATATTTTCTAACCATTTTATTTTGGGTAATCCAGAGGTATGTGAGAGTAAGTGCTCAATCGTTACCTCCGAAGCCCAAGCAGGCAAATCTTTTAAATAATTGGAAACAGGTTCACTAAACAAAACGAGTCCTTGCTGCTTAAGCTTTAAAAGAGCAAAAGTTGTAAATTCCTTTCCTACTGAACCACTGCTAAATAAGTGCTTATCATTTAGTGGTATATTTCTATATTGATCTGCGTAACCAATTGTATTTGAGTAAATTATATTTTCATTATGACTAACTATAATTGCTCCATTAAATTTTTTATTCTTGATGACCTCTTCTACAGTTTTTGTGATCTTGTTTTCAAAGGTTTCTGCTAATGACATATTTGCTATTAATAAAGTCAGTATTATTAACGTTTTCATATATAAATTCATTTTAAGGCTCTCTGCCAGTACTGTTACTTTGGGTAAATAGTACAGACTTAAAAATTGGTAAATTATTCTAGGAAGGTTTTATTGTTCGGTTGAAATTTGGCTTTGAAGTATATATTCCAGACGGTTTTTCAGTGGTCGAATCCAGATCTCTGCAAATAATATGGCGTACACTAGAGGACGGATTAAATAAGTAAGGTAATCTACGATATGATCAGGCTCAATATCCGTATGTACAGCAATTGTTAACCCACAAACAATAGCGCTAACTAAACCGACAATGTATAAATAATCAATCAAAGATTTTGCTTGTAAAACTAATTGATTTAAACCTGCATATTCCTTAGGAAATTTGACAATCCACCCTGTAGCCATGATGAGAGATTTAGTTTTATTAAACCCAAATGATACAAAAGAGAAAATAATAGATAAGCCTAATACCAAACCTGCACTTATCATTTCCCATGTCTTATATTTTGCGGTAAGTTCAATGACCATTGAAGCAACAAAAATCAAAACCACAAGACCCAGCAAACCAGCCCAGTTTATATTTTGATTGTCCGATTTTAATTGGGGGGCAACTTCAAACTTCTCTTGTTGCAAATCTTTAGGACTTAATTCAAAAGCAGATGCAAGTGCCAAGGCTGACTCTAATGATGCATTGCCTTCTTTCTCAATTCTTTGAATTGTTCTTTCACCTAAGCCTGCAATGATTGCTAGCTTCTCTTGCGACCAGCCTCTTTCTTTTCTTAAAAAAACAATTTTTTCTTTTGACAGTTTCATCTCATTTCCAAATAACAGCTTAATAGTTGTTAACTAAATTATCAGATAATAAATATAATACCACGCCATGCATCCGCCAAGTGCCGCCACCTAGCCGCCAGAGCTCAAACAAGTTTCAATAAAACATAATGTCCGATCAAAAAAGGGTAATAACAGTGAAGTTATTACCCTTTTAATTATCCTAAAGTGAACATACGATGAGATATAACTGACTACCTAAACAAACTATAGACTAATGATTCTCTGAAACCATATTAATGGTGTATTTAGGAATTTCCACTACTAGGTCTTCATCAGCAACAATGGTCTGACAACCTAGGCGAGATTCAGGCTCTAAGCCCCACGCTTTATCTAACAAGTCATCTTCAAGCTCATCGCTCTCTTCTAGCGAATCAAAACCTTCTCGAACAATAATATGGCAAGTGGTGCAGGCACATACTTTTTCACAAGCATGTTCAATATCAATGTGGTTTTCTAAGGCAATATTTAAAACACTGTCGCCAGTTTTTGCTTCAACTACAGCACCATCTGGGCATAAGACTTCATGGGGTAAAAAGATAATTTTTGGCATTTTTGATTAGACCTCGTCAACAGATTGGCCGCTCAGTGCCGTGCGAATGGATGAGTCCATGCGACGTTCAGCAAAAGTGGCCGTTGAATCGTTTAAAATTTCGATGGCTGATTCAATATCGTCAGCCACATCGGTAAGTGCTATTTTTGCAAGTGATGAAATAGCTTCTTCAATTACAATTATTTCGTCTTTAGATAACAACGCGGCATCGTCAACCAGGGCTGCTTGAATAGACTCGATCACTCGAGAAGCTTCAACTTGTTGCTCTTTTACCATTCGTGCTTGAATATCTTCTTTGGCATTAGTCATTGAGTCAATAATCATTTGAGTGATTTTTTTATCATCTAAACCAAATGAAGGTTTAACTTCTATTTTAGACTCAACACCGGTTGATTTTTCCATGGCAGATACTTCTAATAAACCATCAGCATCTACTTTAAAGGTAACACGGATATGCGCCGCGCCAGCGGTCATTGGCGGGATACCACGAAGTTCAAAACGAGCAAGCGAGCGGCAATCGTCAACGAGCTCACGCTCTCCTTGTAAAACATGAATAGCCATTGCTGTTTGGCCATCTTTGAAGGTAGTAAATTCTTGCGCTTTAGCAACAGGGATAGTGGTATTGCGATCAATCACTTTCTCCACTAAGCCGCCCATAGTCTCTAAGCCTAAAGACAGAGGGATTACATCAAGTAACAACATTTCTGAATCTGGTTTATTGCCTGCTAATATATCGGCTTGAATAGCAGCGCCAACGGCAACTACTTTATCAGGGTCAATTGAGGTTAACGGCAATTTGTTAAAGTGCTTTTCAACTTCACTACGTACTAATGGTACACGAGTAGAACCGCCAACCATAACCACTTCAATAACGTCATCAACTGTTATTTCTGCATCTTTTAGTGTACGCCGACAGGCTCTCAAGGTTTTATTAACTAAGCTGCCAATTAAACCGTTAAATGTTTCTTTGCTTAAGCTCATTGACCATGCTTTATCATCAATGGTTAAGTTAACTTCAACTTGATTATTTTGTGAAAGCTGCTCTTTAGCAATACAAGCTTGTTGCGATAGTTGACGCTCCATTGCATTTGATAACGGGCGCGTTAAATTGGCTTGTTCAATTATATGATCCACTAGGACTACATCGAAGTCGTCACCGCCAAGTGCAGAATCACCGCCAGTGGCTAATACTTCAAATACGCCTCGGTTTAATCTTAAAATTGAGATGTCAAACGTACCGCCACCTAAATCAAAGATAGCAATGATGCCTTCTTGGCCTGAGTCTAAACCATAAGCTACCGCGGCAGCGGTTGGCTCATTTAACAAACGTAAAACATTTAACCCTGCTATTTTAGCGGCATCCTTTGTACTTTGGCGTTGAGCATCGTCAAAATGCGCCGGAACGGTAATTACCACACCGGTTAACTCGCCACCCAGTGCTTGTTCTGCACGAGCATTTAAGTTTTTCAAAATTTCGGCTGAAACTTGTACTGGATTAATTAAGCCTTGACGCGTTTGAATTTCAGGATGATTTTCATCTCCACTAAATGAGTATGGTAGAGATGGATATTTACTTTGAATATCTTTTAATGAGCGACCGATCAAACGCTTTGCCGAAACAATGGTATTTTCAGCATCGCTAATGGCAAACTTTTTAGCTTGTTCACCAACCAAGATTTCACCTTCTTGATAGCTAACAACTGATGGAAGAATATCGTTACCCGCATCATCATTAAGAGTTTGCGCTTCACCACTTTTAACACTAGCGACTAATGAGTTAGTGGTACCTAAATCAATACCTGCAGCTAATCGATGTTCATGTGGAACCGTACTTTGTCCCGGCTCTGCAATTTGTAATAAGGCCATAATTATTTCTTGTTTTTTTGTCAAATTTAACGTTTGCTGATGCCAATCGAAGGCTAGTCGTCGAATAAAAGATCTTCCAAACGATCAAGCTCTACGTGCAATTTTTGATAAAATTTTAATTTACGTAAATCTTCAACTGCTAATTTATCAGCCGCAGAGTTACATTCAGTCAACTTGATCTGTAAAGCTTTAAATAATAGTGAAAACTCACTATCAAGGGTTTGATTAATTTCAAATACCGCAGCATCAATATCATCAGCAAACTTCACTTCTGCTAACATTTCACGTAGTTCCATTTGACGCATTAAGAACGCATTATCACTAAATGACGTTTGTTCGTTAGGCATTTCTGTACCACGGAGTTTTAGCATGTAACCCGCACGCTTTAGCGGGTTTTTCAAGGTTTGATAAGCATCATTAATCATTGCTGATTTTTGTACCGCAATTAATTTTTCTTGATTTGTGCCATTGGCAAAACGGTCTGGATGCACCGCTTTTTGTAGTGTCTGGTAAACCTCTAATAATTTCGTATTATCTAAGGTGAATTTTTCTGATAAACCAAAAAGCTGAAAATAATTCAAAACTAACTCATTTATTTGTGTATCGGTTTAAAAACTAAAAATCGACCTGTGGGCCGACTTTTATAGTAGTTATAATGTAGAAATTTAAACGTTAAAACTTTCACCACAACCACACTCGCCTTTAGCGTTAGGGTTAGTAAATTTAAAACCTTCGTTTAAACCTTCTTTTACAAAATCTAATTCAATACCATCAAGATAGACTAAACTTTTAGCATCGATAATAATGTTGACGTCTTCAATGGTGAAAAGCTCATCATCCTCATTTAAGTCATCAACAAATTCAAGTACATAAGCCAAACCAGAACATCCGGTGGTTTTTATACCCAAACGTAAACCAAGACCCTTGCCTCGGTTTACCATAAACGATTTAACTCGATCTGCCGCAGCAGACGTCATGGTTACTGACATTTTACACCTAGCCTTGACGTTTGCTTTTGTAATCTTCAATTGCTGCTTTAATAGCGTCTTCGGCTAAAATAGAGCAATGGATTTTTACTGGTGGTAAAGCTAACTCTGCTGAAATATCGGTGTTTTTAATCGCACCGGCTTCTTCAATAGATTTACCTTTCACCCACTCTGTTACTAACGAGCTGGATGCGATGGCAGAGCCACAGCCATAGGTTTTAAATTTTGCATCTTCAATAATGCCGTCGTCTGAAATTTTTAATTGCAACTTCATTACATCACCACACGCTGGTGCACCAACCATACCGGTTGCTATAGTTGGATCATTTTTATCAAATGAACCTACATTGCGTGGATTTTCATAATGATCAATTACTTTTTCTGAATAAGCCATGTTGTTCTCCTCTGGACTTTCGTACTCTAGTGAGCAGCCCACTCTATAGAATCTAAATCAATACCGTCTTTAAACATTTCCCAAAGCGGTGACATATTACGTAAGTGGCCAATTGATTTTTTAATTAAATCAATGGCATAATCTATTTCTTCTGCGGTGGTAAAACGGCCAAAACTAAAACGAATTGAGCTATGTGCCATTTCATCATTTAGGCCTAATGCGCGTAAAACATATGAAGGCTCTAAAGAAGCTGAAGTACAAGCAGAGCCTGAAGATACAGCTAAATCTTTAAGGGCCATAATTAACGACTCACCTTCAACATAGTTGAAACTAACGTTTAGGTTACCAGGGTAGCGCTTATCTGCATCACCATTAATGTAAACTTCTTCCATTTCATTAATGCCTGCCCACAAACGATCTCGCATTGCAGTCACATGTTTTAGGTCTTGTGCCATTTCTTGTTTTGCTAAATGGAAAGCTTCACCCATACCAACAATTTGATGGGTAGGTAAAGTACCACTGCGCATACCACGTTCATGGCCACCACCGTGCATTTGTGACTCTAAGCGAACACGCGGTTTACGGCTAACATATAATGCGCCCATACCTTTTGGACCATAAATTTTATGTGCGGAGAAAGACATTAAATCAACTTTCAAGTTTTTCATATCAATGTTAATTTTACCGGCACTTTGTGCTGCATCAACATGAAAAATAATTTTGCGCGTACGGCACATCTCGCCAATTTCGCCAATGTCTTGAATAACGCCAATTTCGTTATTAATGTGCATAATGCTCACTAATACCGTATCGTCACGCATTGCGCCTTCTAATTTTTTTAAGTCAATTAAACCATTACTTTCAGGATCAAGGTAAGTGACTTCATAACCTTGACGTTCTAATTCACGACAAGTATCTAAAACCGCTTTATGCTCAGTTTTAGAAGTAATGATATGCTTACCTCTTTTATGATAAAAGTTAGCAGCACCTTTAATAGCTAGGTTATTTGATTCTGTAGCACCTGAGGTGAAAACAATTTCACGTGGGTCGGCATTAATCAAATCGGCAACTTGATTACGGGCAATATCAATAGCTTCTTCAGCCTGCCAGCCAAACTTATGAGAGCGAGATGCCGGATTACCGTATATGCCGTCTGTGGTCATAAATTGCATCATTTTTTCCGCTACACGTTTGTCTACGGGGGTAGTAGCTGAATAATCAAAATATATAGGAAGTTTCATTAACTAACTTTCTCCAAGAAAAATCTGTACGCTGGCTATTGCCACTCGTGAATAATGGTTTTGGTTGCGATAACGGTTTGTAGAACATCTGCTTTTCTTTTATGTTTACTGCCGTTTATTGCGCTGTCTTGTCTTGAAGACACCGCTATAACGTCTCTTTGCTCAACCAATTCTAACAAAGAAATATTTTGTAAAAAATCTTCAATACGCTTGCTCAAACCTTCCCATAAATCATGGGTTAGGCACTTTTGGCCACTTTGGCAATTTCCCTTACCAGAACAACGTGTTGCATCAACACTTTCATTTACGGCACTGATAACATCGGCAACAGTAATCTGAGCTGAACATTTACCTAATCGGTAACCACCACCAGGACCACGAACACTGTTAACTAGTCCTTGTTTGCGTAAGCGGGAAAATAACTGCTCTAAATACGATAATGAAATTTCTTGTCGCTCAGATATATCAGCCAACGGCACAGGCCCTGAGGCTGCATGAATAGCAACATCTAGCATAGCTGTAACGGCGTAACGCCCTTTTGAAGTGAGTTTCATTATCTTACCTGTATTTTATCTAGCTTTTTAATTAGTGGTAATGCAATTTGCGGCGCAATTTTACATAACCCTACAAAATAGTCAACTAAATACCCGAGTACTTTACTCAAGTATTTTACCTCAGGATTAAAATGAGTCAACTAATACTTGAGTATTTTACTCAAGTATTAGTGTTTTATTTCAGGATTGGATAAATGAGTTAACTATAAAAGCACTTTTAAATTTCGGGATCAAACGACTCAACAGCATCTACACGGCGTTTTGCAGCTGCTTTTTCGTCTTCATCAAACTCGCCTACTTTCAATTCAGGTAACGCGTCATCGCATATATTACCACCAAGCTGATTAATCTCTTTGCAAAGGTCAGCAACTTTTTTGTCCATTAAATGCATATGGTCAAGCATTCTACCAATTGCTTTAGCGACCGGATCATCGGTTGCTACAGCATAAGCGTCAAAACCAAATTTTTTCGCCATTTTTTGGCGTTCTTCATCACTTTTATTAGCTTTAGTGTTAACTATTCTACCGGGAATACCAATCACAGTAGCGCCATCAGGCACATCTTTTACCACAACAGCATTAGAGCCAATACGAGAGTCATTACCAATCATTAATGGCCCAAGCACTTTTGCACCGGCGCCAATAACCACATTGTTCCCTAAAGTTGGATGGCGTTTACCTGCACTCCATGATGTACCGCCTAAGGTGACACTGTGGTAAATAGTACAATCGTCTCCAATTTCTGCAGTTTCACCTATTACGATCCCCATGCCATGATCGATAAAGAAGCGTTTACCTAACGTAGCGCCAGGATGAATTTCAACACCCGTTAACCATCTTACTAAGGTTGAAATTGTTCTGCCGAGCCATTTAAAATTCCGGCACCAAAACCACTTAGCCAGTCGATGTCCCCAAATTGCATGCATGCCAGGGTAGTTAGTTAATACTTCAAATACTGTACGGGCTGCGGGATCTCTATCAAAGACACTATTAATATCTTCTTTGATGCGGCTGAACATGGTTATTCCTTATCTAATAATTCACGCTAATATAAGCGTTACTCTTTATCTTTAGCGGCTCTTTCAATTGATGCTAATATGCCTCGCATCATTTTTATTTCTTTAACATCAGGTCTCGCACGATTAAATAATCGTCGTAATTTTGTCATGATTAAGCCGGGGTGGTTTGGTGTGATAAAACCGGTTTTTTTCATTGCTTGTTCAAAATGGCTATAAAAGCGTTCAGTTTCTTCAATTACTGGATATTCTTCATCATCGCTTTTAACTTTGTTAGCGTATTGAGCATTCTCTTGAACGAGAAAACTGGTTCGCACTTCATAACTTAACGTTTGCACCGCCATCGCTAGATTCAAAGAGCTATAGTCAGGATTTGCTGGTATTTGCACATGAAAATGACAAAGTTGTAGCTCTTCATTACTCAAACCACTGCTTTCGCGGCCAAATACTATCGCAACTGGATATTCATTCGCCTCTTTAATCAGCTTTTCACCACAGCCTCTTGGCTCTAACATTGGCCAAGGCAGTGTACGTGACCGAGCGCTAGTACCAACAACTAAACCACAATCACTGATGGCATCTTCTAGTGTTTTAACAATCCGTGCACCGTTTAAAACATCTGAAGCACCGGCAGACAAAGCTTGTGCTTGTCCATTCGGCAGCTCTAATGGGTCAACTAATACTAAATCAGTAAGCCCCATCGTTTTCATGGCGCGTGCGGCTGAGCCAATATTTCGGCAATCGGAAGTATTCACTAAAACAATTCGAACTCGGTCTAATAATGAGCCGGTAAATGTTTCATTTGGATGATTTTCGTTGTCTGAATTTGAGTCTATTTTTGAACTTGTCATTGCAACTATCTAGATGGCTAAAACTGCGAGCAATATTAACATATAACATTAACGAAGTGACGAGAAAAAATCAGCTCATTTGTCTATCTTTGGCTAGCTGATTTATTTATTTGATAGTTAAAATACTTATAAGTGCCTGTTTGCAGTTATCAACAAAAAATATTTTAAATAAAATCAACAACTAGGGTGGTTTTATATTAGTTCGTAGCTTATGCCAATAATCTTTGCTATAATTTGCGCCGCTTGATTTTCGTGTTTAGCTTTATTGATAAAGTGTCACGGCACTTCATTTTACTTGATTAAAATGTAGCTATAATTGCAAGCATGTTCTTTGACAATCATATTTTTACACCAATTAGGTAGAGGCTATTATGCATCCAATGTTAAATATCGCTGTGCGCGCTGCTCGTGCTGCAGGTAAAGAAATTGTTCGCGCTTTTGAACAACTTGACAAAGTTGAAGTTGAATTAAAAGGCACTAACGATATTGTTACTAACGTTGATAAAGACGCTGAGTATATTATTGTGGAAACAATTCGAAAATCTTACCCTAAACATACAATTATTGGTGAAGAATGTGGTTTACTGCAGGGTGAAGATAATGACTTTCAGTGGATTATCGACCCAATCGATGGTACAGCTAACTTCATTAAAGGCATTCCTCATTTTGCCGTTTCTATAGCCTTGAAAGTAAAAGGTAAATTAGACCAAGCGGTAATTTATGATCCTATTCGTGGAGAAGTATTCTCAGCGAGTCGTGGTAAAGGCGCCCAACTTAACGGTTTCCGTATTCGTGTTAACAAAGCAAAAGAATTAAATAGCACTATTTTAGCGACCGGCTTTCCTTATAGAAACAAACAACATATTAATGCTTATATGGATATGTTTAAATCATTGTTGATAAAAACTACTGATATGCGTCGTGCTGGCTCACCAGCTTTAGATTTAGCTTATGTAGCTGCTGGCCGTGTTGATGGATTTTTCGAAATTGGTTTAAAACCGTGGAATACTGCTGCTGGCGAACTACTAATAATAGAATCTGGTGGTTTAGTCACTGATTTTGTTGGCGGACACAACCATGAAAAATCAGGTAATATTGTTGCTAGCTCAAGCAAAATATTAAAAGATATTTTAAAAGATATTCGCCCTCATTTAGGTGAAGCTCTTAGCAAGTAAGCGATATACTTACTGCAAATCAAAGCGCCTTTTGGCGCTTTTTTTTTGTTATTTTATAATAGTTTTAAATGCTTTATCATGGCGTTACTTACTAGGAGTAACCTGCTCGCCAAGCAGTCTTAACCCTAACCAAAGTACAATTACACTCATTAAATAACACCCTCCCAACGATATGCAAAAAGCTGCTGGCAAGCTACCAAAACAAATAGCCACTAAACCAACAAATATTGCATAGGGCATTTGTGTTCTACATAATCCAGATGATTAGAGGCATTTTGTTATCCGTTGTTTTGATGAAACTTTAGCCCCCTTCTAGCAACTTTATAACTAAAAGAACTATAAAATCTCAAAGCCCACATAGAAAAGTATAGCTAAAATAAGCTAAACTGGAGGCTATTCGACAAACAGAGTACTCTAGCTGTGCAAACATCCTTTACTGATTACATTAATACCCATAAACAACCTTTTATTGCTGGAGAAGTTGTACTTATTGGAGCAGGCCCTGGCGATCCTGATTTATTAACCTTACAAGCCTATCGTTTAATGCAACAAGCAGAAGTGGTTGTTTACGACCGATTAGTCAGCGATGCAATCATGGAGTTGTTACCAAAAAATTGTGAAAGAGTATATGTAGGAAAAAAACAAGCCGACCACCGCGTCCCACAAGAGGGTATTAATCAACTTCTGGTAGATAATGCAAAGAAGGGAAAACATGTAGTAAGACTAAAAGGTGGCGATCCTTTTGTTTTTGGTCGAGGAGGTGAAGAAGCACAATTTTTACTGGCTAATAACATTGCCTGCCATATAGTACCTGGCATGACAGCAGCTTCAGCTTGCACAAGTTATGTTGGCATTCCTTTAACTCATAGGCAAGTGTCTCAAAGTTGTACATTTATAACTGGGCATGTAAAAGACTGTGGCGAATTAGCGCTGCCTTGGCAAACACTCAATGATGCTAAACAAACCGTTGTTTTTTATATGGGGGTGAAAAGCTTACCCATAATCGTTAAGCAATTAATTAATGCCGGCCGGTCGCCAACAACCCCTGCGGCATTAATCCGTAAAGGCACACAACCTGATCAGCAAGTCTTTAGAGCACCGCTAAACAAATTGCCTGATTTAGTCATTGAAAAGAAAATAACACCACCAACGCTAATCGTTATTGGTGATGTCGTTAATACTTTTGATGAAAGCCATTTAAAAGGCTTAGGGTATTTATCTGTCGACTAAAACATTGACCTTTCAAAACTTAGTCGAGTTATTATTCCAGTGGTTTTTGAATTAACGTCGTCTAACTGGCTGATGGCCTCGTGAATTTTCAGCACTGCGCTGGCCATCTTTATGTTCAACTTTATCTTGTTTAGGTTTTTTCGGCTTTTTATTCTTCGCTACTTTAAGTGCACGCGAAGGCGGCAATTCATTAACTGGGATAAATTTATCGATTGGTTTACGCTCAATTAATTGCTGAATTACTCGTTCAATATCACATAACAATTTATGCTCATCAGCACATACTAGAGAAACGGCTTGACCACTACTACCAGCACGCCCTGTACGGCCAATACGATGCACATAATCTTCAGGAACATTAGGTAATTCATAATTGACTACTTGTGGTAGTAAATCAATATCGATACCACGAGCAGCAATATCTGTTGCTACTAATACTTGTACTGAGCCATCTTTAAAGGAAGCAAGGGCTTTAGTACGTGCACCTTGGCTTTTGTTACCGTGTATAGCGGCAGCTTTTAAGCCTTCAGCTTCTAAATGACGTGTCAGTTTATTCGCGCCATGTTTGGTTTTAGTAAAGACTAATACTTGTCGCCAATTATTCTCTTTAATTAAATACGTAAGCAGTGCTGGTTTACGTTTTTTATCAACCGCGGTTATCCATTGAGTGACTTTTTCAGCCGTGGTATTACGAGGACTGACTGATATTTCTATTGGGTCGTTCACTAAACCTTTAGCCAGCTCTCGAATTTCTTTCGAGAACGTTGCTGAAAAGAGCAAGTTTTGACGGTTTCTAGGTAATGCCGCAATAATTTTTTTAATATCACGAATAAAGCCCATATCTAACATGCGATCGGCTTCATCTAAAACAAGCACCTCAAGCTCATTAAATCTGATGGCCTTTTGATTATATAAATCTAAAAGACGACCCGGTGTCGCCACTAAAATATCAACCCCTTGGCGTAAACGCATCATCTGGGGATTAATCTTTACCCCGCCATAAACAACAGTAGATTTTACCTTGGTATATTTACCATAGGTCTCAACACTTTCCAGAATTTGTGCAGCTAACTCGCGAGTAGGGGTTAATATCAAGGCACGAGCTTGGTTAGCTCGCGCCGGTTTACCTTTGGCTAAAATATCAAGTAATGGCAAAGTAAAACCAGCAGTTTTACCCGTACCAGTTTGTGCGGCTGCCATGACATCTCGACCTTCAATAACAGCAGGGATTGCCTTTTCTTGAATGGGCGAAGGTTTTTCATAACCTTGTTCACTAACGGCTTTAAGAAGAGGCTCTGATAAACCTAAAGAGGAAAAACTCATAAAATAATCTCTGATTAATAATTGTATTACAAAGGTGTTTTATAGCGTATTGGCCATAAAATTCGTTGTATCAACACAGAAATAATTAACGGCTGATACAGTGCATAACTTGCGGGCGTGCAGCATACAGTAGTTAGCTTAAAGTCGCAATCTTAGGCTATTAAGCGTAGCCCTTTATTTTCTAATAACCACTTTAAAAAACGAATAGTGTTGAAAGAATACCTTAAAACAAAATTAATGTTTACATAAAATTAGTAGCTCTTTAAACTCGCCGTCGCTTCAAACACAACATAGCCAATTGATGATATTTCACGTGGTTATTATTTTATATAAGGATATAAACAATGAGCAAAAAACTTCAACTTTATTCACTCTTAGCTCATCATTATTTACAAATACTTACGTAATGGCAAACCAAAGTCCTAACTGGGATTTTGTTCAGGCAACTCATTTAACTGGTGAAACTGATCTTGGTAGTTTTAATGATTACAGCTTATCTGGTTTTGGTGTTTCAGCTTCAAAACTAATAGGTAGAAGCCTATTCATTACAGCAAACTATCAAAATTTAACGAGTAGTATTGGCTCAACAGACCATAAAACAACTTTAGACTTAACCTCAACTTCTGTAGGATTTGGTGGGATTTTTAGTTTAACATCAACTACTGATTTTTATAGTATGGTAGCTTTTGAGAGTGCTGAGTTAAGCCATACATTTAGTTGGTTAAGTGAAAGTCAAACAGGTTACAGTTTTTCGGCAGGCATTCGTTCAATGTTAACTAGTAGATTAGAAGTGGGTGGTGCTATTTCGTATATAGATGTTGTAGATGAAACTGATACTAGTATAGGGGTGAATGCTTTTTATCATTTTAATAAAAGCCTGTCGGTTGGTGTAAGTGGTGGCCTCGCAGAACATATTTATATTTTAGGACTCAGCGTTTGTTATTATTTTTAATGATTAAAATCAAAAAACTGTTAACTCAAAAGGGATGATAATTCATCCCTTTTGATTTTCATCTTGATTGAAATCTAACTATTGAACACGACATTTTGTCACTTGTAATATCTTTTCTTCATTAGACTCAGAATTTTTCACAATACACTGCCCATCTCTGATCACCAAATAAAATAACTGAGGTTTCTCAATTACACGGCCATTAATCAATTGACCGTTCTGAGCTCTATGTGCCATCCGCTCTATTGTTAAACTGTTATTTTGAGTAAAGGCATCTTTAGCTATTAATATTTGCTTTTGCCCAACTAAACTAGCTATCGCATCTTGTAGCTCGATATTGCTTGCCTCTGATGGTTCAGTAATAACAGCCGATAGTGCTCTATTTTTAGCTTGTGAAGAACAACCACAAACAGCACAAGCAATAAACAAAACACCGATTAAGATAAAATTAATCTTCATTACACTTCTCCTTGCTTATCACTAACGCTATTTTGGCGTCACTATACGGTTATTAAAAAATACACTTTGCGGCCGTTTATCTTCAAGAATAAAAGCGCTATCAGTAATATTAGGGATAAAAGCATGTCGAGCTTGTTTGTTGGCACTTACTTCAGGGCAAGTACGTGAATCATCAGCACTGTAGATAAGTGCTGCAGCTAACAGAGCTTCAGTTTCATCACCTAAAGTTTTACTAAAGTCATCTACGACGACACACCCTTGTACTTCAGACTGAAAAGATGGCGTTTGAGAAGGCATAAAACCATCAGCATAATCACCAAAACCTTGCTCATTCTCACCTTTAAATTGCACGGAGAAATAGGTAGTGCCACAATTTGGTGTTGGGTAGAAACCATAAGGCTTACCACACGTTGTTTCACCAATTTGAATCACTTCAATATCAATGCCTCGTAAGCTATTCATTAATGACTCACTAGCTGAACAGGTATTGGCAGTAGTTAAGACAAAAAGTCTTGTTAAATTTAACGTTGGCAAACCTTGCCCTGCCGATAATAAACCCGCATTAAAACCTATTGTTTGACTATGAAATGGTGAAGGCTGTAACGTGCTACCAGTCACTGGATTTTTAGTGGGATATTTATCATTGAAGGTGAGCTTTTCAAAGGTTTTACCTATAGTTGCTTCACCTGCAATCATATAACCTAACTGGCTAGCTAGGTCTAAAAGACCACCGCCGTTGTATCTTAAATCAAGTACTAGGTCAGAGATATTTTCAGCTTCGAGGTCTGTTATAGCATCAACTAATCCCTTTTCTGCCGTCGCTATGTGTGAATTAAATTGTAAATAGCCTACCTTGCCATTATCGGTATCAATTGTTTTAACATGTTGTACTGGAGTTGAAACTACTTTTTCGGCAATTAAAGTGATATCAAAGCTTTCACTTTCCCCAAAGTTTTGCAGAGTAAATACAACTTCTTGCCCTTCAGACTCAGGGAAAAGACCATTATTTAGAGTAGCAATGCTAGTATCATCATCAGCACTCTCAACATTGACACCGTCAACAGCAATAATAATAGTACCTCGGCTAATATTTTCAATGGAAGCGGGTGTATTAGGATCCGTATAACTTATGGTGATTTTACGCGGTATGGCTAATGAAACATCTTTTTGTTGAAAATGGTAGTTAATACCAAAACCTAGCGAAGCACCAGATTGATTTAACAAGTTCCATTCTTGAGTAGACATTGAAAAGTGAAATTGATCTTTAAGCTTCCCCGATGGCGTTAATGCATTGGTTTTTAATTCAGAAAAATAATCACTAATACTGAACGCAGCAGGGCTTTGATCATCAATTTCGTTATACCAAAGATAAGTATCATCACTCCACGATCTTAACCATAACTTCTCTGTTAAAGCTGAGCCATTTGAAGTACCAATACATAAATTATCAAGCTTTGAGTCATCAACAAATGTCCCCGCCACCCAAGTATACGTGTTTGATGTGGTAGTAGAGTAAGAACCATTACTGCCACCACAAGCACTCAGTAGTACAGTGCTTGTCAGTATTATTGCGCTCAATGTTTTATTGACTGAGTTATTTAATGATAACTTCATTAATGTCCCTTTAATTCCTTTCCACGCAAAATTGCCTAGCAGGTTATTCAAAAAATAGGACGATGTTATAACATATAAATTGACTTATTCAATGTTAATTAACACATTTTTAACAACAATAAAAACAATCACAAATTTTTAACTTTATCTTTAATTTATAGACGACAGATGTTAATTTTTTTTATTTACCGAGTAAGCTCTAACCAATAAAATTAATCCAACAATAAAAAAGGGAATACTGAGTAATTGACCAGTAGAAAAGGTCAAGTCACTGCTATAAGCCGCTTGTTTAATTTTGACAAACTCGATGGCAAATCTTGCAGTAAAAATCATCACTAAAAAACCGCCTAACAAAGCCCCTGAATACTGTCTTATTTTGGTAAAGCGATAGGCAGCAAATAAAACCGAGAATATTAGCAAATATGAGATTGCTTCATAGAGCTGGGCTGGGTGTCTTGGTAAATTATCA
>JALJPB010000160.1 GCA_022969175.1 Colwellia sp.
CTTAGTTGGTAGATCAATGGCCGGTGCTCCATATCAAGGTGAGTGTCAATTAGGCCAATGTATTCGTATTATGACTGGCGCTAAAATGCCTAAAGGTTGTGATAGTGTAGAAATGCAAGAAAACGTGGCAGTAAATGTGCATGACATCACTTTTTTGCAAGAAAAATCTTATGGCTCACATGTTCGTAATGCAGGGGAAGACATTTGCCTCGGGCAACAAGTTCTCTTTAAAGGGCAAAGATTAACAACCGTTGATATTGGCATTTTAGCCTCATTAGGGGTTGCCAATGTTAAGGTTTACCGACAACTTAATATCGCATTAATTGCTACAGGAGATGAGTTAAAACTTCCGGGGCAGCATTTAACTGAAGGCGATATTTATGAAAGTAACAGCTATGTGCTAAGTGCGATGTTAAACAAGCTCAATGTTAATGTTATCAACTTTGGCGTTATTAAAGATGATTACCAAGCAATAAAGACCGCTTTTGAACAAGCTGACCAACAAGCCGATGCGGTGATTTCAAGTGGTGGAGTTTCCGTTGGCGATGCGGATTATACAAAAGATGTTCTAGATGAATTAGGCGAAATTGCTTTTTGGAAAATTGCACTCAAACCAGGGAAACCTTTTGCTTTTGGTAAACTGCCTAATAGTTTGTTTTTTGGTTTACCAGGGAATCCTGTTTCAGCGTTAGTCACTTTTCATCAGTTAGCATTACTAGCATTAACTAAGTTGCAGCATGCCAATGAGCTCAAACGAACTGTATTGCAAGTTACCACCAGTTCAGAGCTACGCAAGTCACCTGGAAGAATGGACTTTCAAAGAGGGATATTATCGGTGAATGAAGACGGGAAAAATGTTGTTGCATCAACAGGAGCACAGGGCTCAGGTATTTTATCAAGTTTGTCTACTGCTAATTGTTATATTGTATTACCTGTAGAGCAAGGCAGGGTCGCCGTTGGAGAAAAAGTAAGGGTGCAATTGTTTGATGAATATTTGCGTTAATACTATTAAAAAACAAACAGTTTACTGTTGTTGTATACAGTGGAATATTTGTTGTGCTAAAGTACAGCAGCAATTGATAAGCTTATATGCTTGTAGATAACCAATTTTGATGAATTAAGGAATACTAATGGCAGTTGAAAGTCGATTTGTCGTGATTAGACATGGGGTGGAGGCAAAAACATTTATGGATAAGAAATCAGCAGATGAATACGATAAAATGTTGGATATGGCTGATAACTTAGCCGAAATCTTTGCTCAATCACCTATAGAGATAAACGAAAGTATGTCTGAGGAACTAAGTGTTTACTTAGCTCAACATCGAGATGATGTATTAGTTGCTTTGCTTGCGAAAAAAGCAGCGGTTAAAAAAACTGCTGAGTTAGTCAAAAGCAATGATAATGCCGGCGAAAAGATCATTGAAGAAAAATCTGAAAAAGTAAAGAAAACCAGTAAAACAACAAAAGCTAAAAAAAGTAAAACAAAAACAGATGAAATAGTAAGTGAAGCAAGTTAATTGATTTGTTAACTAACTGCTGTCTTAATTACTTACATAGAACATCAAACTGATGATTAATTACCAGCTTATCCGTAGTGCTCGTCGAAAAACTCTTAGCTTACAAGTTAAGCAGGGAGAAATTATCGTTAGAGCACCTGTTTTTTTAAGTGATAAACAAATTCATGGCTTTGTCACTGAAAAATCTGGTTGGCTAAATTCAAAACTTGAACAACAAAAATCTCAGTTTCTCCCTCCGGTATTGACCTTTACTCAAGATAGTTTTCTTTGGATAAATGGCGCTAAAAAAAAACTCAATATTACTTTTCAACCCATTGCTCAAGTATTAAATCTTAAAGATGAAATTAGAGTTGTACTTCCTCTACGAAGTCGTCATCAACAGAGTCAATTGTCCTGTGAAGAGCTCACTAAGAAAAAAATAAAAAAACAATTGGAAGGCTGGTTTAAATCACAAGCGAATAGTTATATCTCTAATCGTTTGCCTGAACTTAGTTTACAAACCAACTTAGTGCCTAAATCATTTAAAATAAGGCAATATAAAGCCCGCTGGGGAAGTTGTAATAACCGGGATGAGCTCAGCTTTAACTATCTCTTAATGATGGCGCCATGTTGGGTGGTTGATTATGTCATCATTCATGAGTTATGCCATTTAAGGTATTTAAATCATTCTAAGGAATTTTGGCAATTAGTTGCACATCATTATCCTGAGTTTCAACAAGCAAAAGTGTGGCTAAAAAAACATCAGAGAGAATTGATTTGGTAACAATTTAGCCAGTGAGTACAATTTGTTACCACTGGTTAACAAGAGAATGCATTCTCTTTATCTTTTATCGATATGATTAATACACCAATTATATTGATAGGGTGTATATATGATGAGATTAATTCCTTATAGCTTTAAAGTGACATTCCTTTATGGGACATCAATGATCATATCCGTTGGTTTTTGGGCCACTATATTTGGCCTTTAATCCGATAAATTATTTTGCTTTGCTTTGATTGTTCACATGGACGCTAAAAGCTGATTTGGAATCATTTGATCTAAAGGTTAGAAGCTTTTAGTCATTTTTTCATAGATTTTGATCACCAAATCAGTCCTTTTCCCCCTAATACTAAGTTTTTTCCTTTTTTCCCATGATGATGATTAACAATTACCTGAAATTAGGGTAAATTATAGTCATACTTATAACGTAAATAGGATTAACTCATCTATGGCCTCGTCGGTTCTTATCTGTGATGACTCAAATATGGCTCGTAAGCAAGTAATACGAAGCCTGCCTGAAGAGTTGTCTACTGACGTAACACTTGCTACTAATGGTTTAGAAGCATTAGAAGTGTTAAAAAATAAACATATCGATATTATGTTCCTTGATTTAACCATGCCTGAACTCGATGGTGTCGGTGTATTGCAAAATCTAAAAGACAATAATTTAACTAATTGTGCAATCTTTGTGATTTCAGCAGATGTGCAACCAGAAATGCAAAGTAAAGTTTTAGACCTAGGCGCTAAAGCATTTCTGCGTAAGCCAGTTCAAGTAGATGTTTTAATAAATCATTTACAAGAGCATGGGTTTTTATAATGCCTTTTAGCTTAGATGAAGATCAACTCGATTGTTTACAAGAGCTTATTAATGTAGCTATGGGGCAAGCGAGTGACCAGCTTGCCCGTTACTTAGATACTTTTGTCTTTCTAAAAGTACCTAATATTGAGTTGGTTAAGGCTGAAGAGTTTTCTAAATCTTTAACCGGTGATAATCAATCTACAGCGGTCGTTAGCCAAGGTTTTTTTGGTTATGAAGGCATTCGTGGTGAAGCATTACTTGTTTATCAACATAAGGACTCTGATCACATTGCTGATCTGTTAGGTTACGATCCTGATGAATTGAGTGATGAAGAGCAACTGATTGATATTAGTTCAATATTAACAACAACATTTTTAAATGTTTTTGCCCGTCAAATAGATAATCAATTATCTTATAATGCACCTAAATTATTAACTTCAGAGCAAGACTCTATGAGTGAATATTTAGATCACCTCTCATTTAGTTGGGATATAGCATTGAAAGTTAACATAACTTACCAAGTTACAGACTATTCATTCAATTGTGATATGATTTTATTAATCCCTGAGTCAGCAATCATTGATATCAAAACGGTTATTAATCGAATTCTAGAAGCATTATAAGGTGTGAAATTGTCTGGATTAGAAACTTATTGTGCCGAGATAACTGACAAATTAAACTGCGGGATCTTATTACTCGATGTTGATTTGAAATTAGTTATGTGGAACCAATTTTTAGAAGTACACGCGAATAAAAAATTAGCTGAAATTGCTGGTCAATCAATTTTCTCTATATTCCCAGAACTTCCACAGCGCTGGTTTGAACGAAAAATTACCAGTGTTGTACAGCTAGGAACACCTTCATTTTGCTCTTGGGAGCAACGTCATCATTTATTTGAATTACCACATACTCGCCCAATTACCACGGGCAGTGAGTTTATGGCGCAAAACTGTACTTTTTCACCAATTAAAAGAAATAATAAAATAGAGCACATTTGCATATTAATTGAAGATGTAACTGATGTTTGTTATTACCAAAGTATGTTAAAAAAGACCATGAATGATTTAGCTTTATCAAATCGTATTGATGGATTAACACAAATTTTTAACCGTAAACATTGGGAAGATTGCCTTGCTCAAGAATTTGCTAAAGCACGTAGACATGATCATAAAATCTCTCTGATTATGTTCGACTTAGATCATTTTAAGCTACTTAATGATAAGTATGGGCATCAAGGAGGAGACAGGGTTTTAATCGATATTGCAGAAAATGTTACCTCAATGTTACGTTTAGGGGATATTTTTGGCCGTTATGGTGGTGAAGAGTTTGCTATTATATTGCCAGAAACCGACATCAAAGGTGCCTCAGAGCTTGCTGACCGCCTGCAAAAATCAATTAATCAAGCAGATATTATTTTTCAAAAAAATTGCATAAAAACGTCAGTCAGCATTGGGGTAGCAGAGCTTGATAAGGCTGAAAGTCATTATGAAAGTTTGATAAGTAAGGCTGATATTGCTCTTTATAAGGCTAAATCTTCCGGTAGAAACCAGTTTTGCGTTTATGAATAACAAATCCACATAACTAGTTGTTCAAGGATGTATTGTAAATTTTTATGCATAAATTATAACTTTTTATTCGGGATAGTGAATAAAATAAAAGTTGACAGACGATACGACATCAGGCATTTTATACCCATGAATATATCAATAAGCCACACCACGATTATTATTACCACTACCACCCTAACCGGGATGGTTGTCGCTGGCTGATATATATAAAAAGATTTTATCAAAAGCCCGTGACTAACCCCCACGGGCTTTTTTTTGGTTTAAAGAATAGTTTTTTTTAAGAGGAAGAATAAATGCGTGTATTAAAATTTGGTGGTTCATCTTTAGCCTCAGCAGAGCGATTTTTAGCTGTTGCTAGCATCATCAAAGAGCAAAGCCAAACCTGTCAAGTTGCTGTTGTTGTCTCAGCGCCGCAAGGAGTAACTAATCATTTAGTGGCTATGGCAGAGAATATTAGTGATGAAGATAAATTACAAAGCGATTTGGGTCACTTTAAACACGCAATTTTGACCATTCTTGATGATTTGTCTGCAACATCATCTGATTTTAATCGTCAACATTGTGAACAAGTACTTACCCGTTGTGAGAATCAATTAAGTCGATATATGCAAGGGGCAACCTTGTTGTCATTTTGCCCGGAACATATTCGTGCCCGTATAATTAGCATGGGAGAGCGTTTAAGTGTTGCCTTGCTTTCTTCAGTTTTGGCTAGTAAAGGCGATAATGTATCAGAGCTTGAACCCGAGAAATTTTTACACACAAGTGATGATTGGCTAAATGCGGTGGCAGATTTGGTGCTATGTAGAGAAAAATTCAAGAATGTTTATAGCAAGCTTAACCAAATATCTGTAATGCCAGGCTTTATCGGTGTTAATTCAAATAATCAAGTAACAACATTAGGCAGAAACGGCTCAGATTACTCGGCGGCTGTACTTGCTGTTTGTGTTCAGGCCCAGTGTTGTGAAATTTGGACCGATGTTGATGGTATTTATAACGCTGATCCAAGAGTAATAAAAGATGCAAGTTTGCTTGATTATCTCTCTTACCAAGAAGCAATGGAGCTTTCGTATTTTGGCGCTAGTGTTTTACATCCAAAAACTATTGGTCCAATCGCTCAATACCATATTCCATGTTTAATTAAAAATACTGGCAACCCGTCTGCGCCTGGAACATTAATTGACAATGAAAACGATCAACAAAAACGGGTTAAAGCGATTTCAAGTCTTGATGATTTAACTATGGTAAATGTATCAGGGCCAGGAATGAAGGGCATGGTAGGCATGGCAAGTCGAGTATTTGCAACCATGAGTCGAGAAAATATTTCCCTAGTACTTATCAGCCAGTCATCAAGCGAATACTGTATAAGTTTTTGTATTTATTCATCAGATGCACAACGTGCTGAGCAAAGCCTACAAGAAGAATTTGAACTTGAACTACTTAATGGTTTATTAGAGCCGATATCACTGAAAAAAGAATTGTCTATTGTTTCACTTGTTGGTGATGGCATGCACCATCAACAAGGGGTTGCAGCAAAATTTTTCAGCTCACTTGCCCAAGCTCGAGTTAATGTTGTCGCTATTGCCCAAGACTCATCAGAGCGTAGTATTTCAGTAGTAATTGAACAACGAAAATGTACAGATGCTTTGAAAGTGAGCCATCAAAATTTCTTTTCTCATAAACCGACTATTGATGTGTTTTTGGTAGGCTGTGGTGTTGTCGGTAGTGAACTTCTTGCTCAGATTGCTCGTCAACAGCCAAGCTTAATAGCACAAAATATTGATTTAAAAGTATATGGTTTAGCTAATTCTAAAGGCATGGTTTTTGATGTTAATGGCATTGATTTAGAAAACTGGCAACAAGCTCAACAGCAAAGCCCTGTTGCGGTAACCGTTGAGAATATCAAAGCTTTTGTTCGTGATAATCATTTAATTAACCCCGTATTAGTTGATTCAACCTCTAATGAAGAGCTAGCAATGAGTTATGTTGGTTTTTTTGAAGAAGGCTTTCATGTAGTAACTCCGAATAAAAAAGCCAATACTGACTCATGGCAGTATTATCAAGCACTACGTAGTGCAGCACAAAAAACTAACCGTCGCTTCTTATATGAAACTACTGTAGGTGCAGGTTTACCGGTAATTGATACTTTACAAAACTTGATTAAAGCAGGTGATCAACTACAACGTTTTGAAGGTGTTTTATCTGGTTCTCTTTCTTATATTTTTGGTAAGTTAGATGAAGGAATGGCACTTTCACAGGCAACCGCTATTGCTAAAGAAAATGGTTTTACTGAGCCGGATCCTCGTGACGATTTAAGTGGTATGGATGTCGCACGTAAATTACTGATTATGGCGCGTGAGTCTGGAATGCAATTAGAGCTCAGCGATATCAGCATTGAATCGGTATTGCCAAGTGATTTTGATGCTAGCGGCGATGTTGCGAGCTTTATGAAAAATTTATCGTCAATCGATCAGGCTTTTAGTCAACGTGTCAGCGATGCTAAAGATGAAGGGAAGGTATTACGTTATATTGGTAATATTGTTGACGGTAAGTGTCAAGTATCTATTGAAGCTGTCGATCAAACACACCCTTTATATAGTGTTAAAGATGGTGAAAATGCCTTAGCGATTCACAGTCGTTACTACCAGCCATTAC
>JALJPB010000161.1 GCA_022969175.1 Colwellia sp.
AACGGGAAGCCTGATGCTGGTAACAGGAAAAGTGGCAAATTTGATAAATGAAATTTCCGCCTGTCGTTTTGCCTCGCCGTAGTGCTCTTTTCTACTCACTTTATTGGCAAGTTCAAAATCCAAAGGATTGAATTGCTCTTCAGATAAATGATCATTGCGTTCTATATAAGCAGAAATGCTGGAAGTAAAAAGATATTTTTTCACTCTACCGTTGAAGACTTCGCAGGCGTGTTTTGCTTGCTCAAAATCAAAACATGATAGATCAAAAACTAGGTCATAGTCCTGCTTGATGGCCTCTTCTAATGCAGTTTTGTCAGTACGGTCACAAATAATCCGCTTAATTTTTTTTCCAAATCCATCAGCGTGATTTCCTCGATTTAACAGGGTCACTTCATCGTTATTCTCTAAGAGAAGTTTCACAAGTTTTTTGCCAAAAAACTGACTTCCACCCAAAACTAATATTTTCATTTAAGTTTGACAACCCTCTAAATCTAGCTTTTAAATGAATGTATTCTATCATTATTTATAGCAAAGCTAGGCTGCACTTTAAAAGAAATAAAGTAGAACACCCACAACTTTTGGTTAAACAACGAACAACTCACTATAAACCTTTATATAGTGCTCAATAGGTAAGTTTGATAATCTCACGCGTAAGTCTAGATAAAGATAATGAATAGAAATGAATCAATCCCAGAAAGACCAGATGACACCAGTTAAAAAAACTATAGCGATTGTGATGCTGCTGATTTTGGCGTCAATTGCTTATAATCGACTGAGCATTTTAGCCTCATCATCTTTTGTGCCAGCAAAAATAGTTAACTGTGATAGCCAATGGGTGAAAGTGTCTTCCTCTACCTCTTCTTCATTATCGAGTAATACTCGCGACCAAGTACAGTATATCCCTCAGGCTCTCGCTGAAAATGGTACAAGAGTTAGCGGTTCAGTTATGTTGCCAACACGGGCACTGTGTTCTCAAATGGTTGGTAGAGATGTTACCGTGCTTGAAAACACATCAGCACCTGAGCAAAATAGAATATATAGCTTTGTTCAGTTCTGGGCGCTTTCGCTATTGTTAGCGTTTATTCCCTTAACTTATTTAATCAGCTTGTATTCTATTGGCTTTACAAGATTTATTACCTTCGTTATTTTTGTTGTTTTAGCTTATGGCACTACAGAAGAAGTAGGGTTAATAAATAAATACTTTCCAGAGCAAGTCATTGAGCCAAAACTAGGCTCAGAGTCAAAACTAGGCTCAGAGTCAAAACAAGGAACGAGGTTAAAACATTCTCCTGATAAAGCTGCCTTAGACCGATGTGTATTTAAAGCAATGATGGAGGAGAAGGTTGAGCATAGATCTCAGATTAAACAACTAGTCTGTCAAGATGAAGAGATTTCAGATATCTCTTCTATTGCGGATATTACAGGTCTAGAAAAGCTCTATCTGCAAGGCAACAACTTAACCTCTTTACAGCAACTTTTGCCACTAGTAAATTTAAAGGTTATTTCTGTTGCAGGTAATAAAAATTTAACTTCGACCAAAGGTATTGAATACGCCAGTAAATTAGAAGAGTTTCAAGGTAATAAGTCGGCTATTAGTGATTTAAGTGGCTTTAGTCAGTTGTCTCAACTAAAAGTTATTGGGCTGATGGATAATAAAATATCAGACGTTTCAGCATTAGCGAGCTTAACAAACTTGGAAGAAGTCACTCTTAGCTACAATTCAATTTCTGATGTGTCTGCGTTCGCAAACCACAAAAACTTGGTTAAAGTGTCGTTGTCGAATAATAACATTGTTGATGTTTCTGCATTTTCCAATAAACCTAAGCTTAATTTGTTTACCATTTATTCAAATCCGGTTAATGATATATCGCCATTGTACACCAACCTTAAGATGAAAATATTTGGTGCAAACACATATGTTAAATGTGAACAATTAGCTAAGATGAAAACACTTCTTGCTTCAGATGCTAAGGTATGGGGAATGGATAGTTGTATAAAGTAATTCGACTATCGGTGAGTGTAGTAATCTACATTCACTTATTCACAGGTAGTAATTGTAAAATCAATAAGCTTGTTATTTAACCAACCGCCAACTTAGCCGTTTCATACCACAAATATGCTGGCATGGGATGTTCACCTACAAAACAGCGATTGTAGAGAGAGTTAAACAGAGGTGCCTGGTTTCAACCGAACTACCGTATAACAAAGCCTTTAGTTGCGGCTAAAGCTTGGGCCTCACTTTACCTAAACTAGTATTAAAAGAATAAAAAAAGATGGATGTATTATCCATACAAACTGTTTAATAGGGCGTTATGTTTATATTGCTATACCTGCGATATAAATCTAAATAAAATTTTAAAGTTAATTAAATTGTTGGAACTTATTAGCTAAAGCCCAGTCTCATAAATCTCATAACATGGAGATTTATAATGAGAAAAACGTTTTTATTGGGTTTTATTTTAGTGTTACTTTCAAACAGCATCAATGCAGAAGAACGTAGTATAGAATATGGTGAGTTCAATCAGGTACTGGATCTCGTTCACAATCAGGTAAGTTCAAAATATTTTATTAGTGTATTTAAGGTTGATATAAAAAGTAAAACAATAAAATTAGATGACGTTAAAGTCTGGCTAGCTTTAGATAACAAGTTCATTGCGAAAGGACAACTAGATAGTGAGGGCAATATTACTCTGCCCATCTTAGAGCAGGAACGAGCAGAAAACGTAATGCTTCATATCAATCATTCAGAAGATGATGTTGTAATAACCTTATACACTGATGTTGCGCCGATCACAGATACTAGAATTTCTTATCGCGAGTTGTACTCAATGTTAAAAGATTTGAATCATTTTACTAATATAATGGCGGGGAATCTGTCTTGGCTTGTACCAAGCATGGATGAAATAGAATTTACCTTTGCGCAAACTGCAACCATTTCTTTTACCAATGAAAAAGGTCAAAAGAAGGTGTTTCAATCAGACGATGAAAACAAAATAGAGATCCCTTTGAAAACGGCATGGATGAAACTTAACCCTGAATTGGTGTTCAGTGAGTTACCTAGAAATTACACTCCAGTTTTATAGCGTTATAAACATCACTAGCGCATTAAGACGAGACTGCTAACAGTTTGCCCTGTTCCGCTTCGCTTCTTATGGTAGCAAACTATTATCAGCCACTTTAGCGGGCGTTATAATTGCACGTATTCACATTATATTGTATAAGTGTCCTATTAGTGTCCTGTAAATGTCTTAAATTTGAGGAGTATTAGTCCTATTTGTTTCTTTTTTTGAGATACATACTGATTTTGCCTTCACAATTGAAACTAAAGTCGAGAATGATATATGAAGATAAATGCTGAATTAGTATATAGACTGCGAACAAGAAACTCTTGGACTCAAGACGAACTGGCTATTGCTACAGGACTAAATTTAAAGACGATACAGCGAATCGAGAACAAGGCCTCAGCGTCGCTTCAATCGAAAAAAGCCCTGGCATCAGTGTTTAATCTTGATATTCAAGATCTCGATTATGAGGATAAAACAATGAAATCTTGCCCAGAATGTAACTCTGAAAAGGTATATAGATTTAAAAATAAAATAGCAACCAACCCTGAATGTTTACCAAATATGTTGCCTAAATTAGGCTCTGGCTGGACAAAAACAGCAGAGTTTGTACCTGTTATTTGCTCAGAATGTGGGTATATAAGATACTTCGCTGACGAGAAATCACGTTCAAAGCTTGAAGGCTCTGAGCATTGGGAATTACTGGAGTGATGGTTATTCCTCTTATTCTCAGCTTAGGAAAATATTTAGTGGGTGAGTCTGATATGTTCCTCGATGCTGAGGGAATATCAGCAACTCTTGACGATGAAGAGTTCAATATTGATATAGAGCTACTAAAGTTTGGTTTCGCTTTTTAATCAACTTAGGTAATGACTTCCTAGAAAGAGAGGCCATTACCTTTTATAGTTTTATTTAAGTTATGTCTCTAAAGGTCTAACAAATGACTGCTGGTATTTTTTACTGTTTTATTGACCATGCGCTCACTTCCCCTTAACGTATTGATCAAAATAATTAGGACAATCCGGTGAGAGTTATTCTTTGATAATATTTGATATTTTGTTGTTAATCGCTGCTGTGTTTATTGCCGTGTCGATCATATATAGCACTGTGAGGTTGGGTATATCGCCTATGCCAAGCTCAAAAAAAGCCTATCACGCTATGATGCATTTGGCCGATGAAACAGGTACGGGACCCATAATTGATTTAGGTAGTGGCTGGGGGCATTTTGTCATACGTATAGCAAAGAGATATCCGCAAAGGCAAATAGTAGGATATGAATTGTCCTTACTGCCTTGGCTAACGTCGATGTTACTTAAAAAGATATTGGGTTTAAAAAACTTATCCTTGCATCGACAGGATTTTTATAACGCAAACCTGACAGCTGCATCGGTGTTAGTTTGTTATTTATTTCCAGAGGCTATGCACAAAATCAAGAATAAATTATTGTTAGAGCAACCCGGTGTTGACTTTCTAATAAGCAATAATTTTGCTCTACCATCATGCCAACTCTATAAAGTGATACATCTAGATGATTTTTACAAATCACCAATCTACCTATACAAAATAAGCAAGGTAGAGACTTAAATACAAGCATTAATGAGGACGCGAGCTTTGAAGGTATTTATTAATGATAACAATTAGCGAGTAGTAAAATTAACAAAGACACCCACCGTTAACGTCCATAACTGATAGAGAGCTGAACTTAGGCGAAACACTAGCATAAAAATATTTCTTCCAGATGTACAAAGTGTGATTTTCTTTCCCAAAATTATGGTGGCGTTGCAACCACCATTTGAACTTAAGTACGACATCGAACGTTTCACTAATTCACTCTTATCATTTATCTATGCGCTTGGTTGACCCTAATGCACTGAAAAAGTTTAGATTTCCTCATAGAGTTTTAATTTATAAATTGTTATTGTTTGAGTCCAAAAAAATAGTAGTAATTATATTAACTTAATAGAGAATAATAATGAAAATACTCTTTAAAATTATAGGTGGTATCGTTGCGGTAGTGATTATTATCGGTTTCTACCGAGCTAATACCTTATATGTTGATACTCAATATTACCCAGAAAATGAAACACAAAAAGTTGCGGTAAATATTGATAAAGTGACAGATACTTTTTCAAAGGCGATTCAAATAGCCACTATATCTAAAGATTACCCTGCACCAGTAACGCCTGAGCCATTCTTGGCGTTTCACCAACATTTAATCGACAGTTTTCCTGCCGTGCACAGTTTTGCCAGTAGGGAAGTTATTAATAACTACAGTTTGGTCTATAAATTTGCTGGTACAGACGACAGCTTAAAACCTATTTTATATATGGGCCATATGGATGTTGTTCCAGTTGACGAGGATACCCTTGAGAAATGGAGTTATGCGCCTTTTTCAGGAACTGTTGTTGATGGAATCATTTGGGGTCGTGGTGCAATTGATGACAAATCAACGGTAATGGCATTAATGGAAGCCATGGAGATAACGCTATTGCAAGGCGAAGTGCCAAAACGTACCCTTTACTTTGCCTTTGGTCATGATGAAGAAATTGGTGGCAGCCAAGGTGCGAAAAAAGTAGCAGAATACTTTCAACAACAAGGCATAAATTTCGAGTTTGTCCTCGATGAAGGTGGCTTGATCACAGAAGATATGATCAGTATCGTTGACCAACCCTTGGCGATTATTGGTATCGCTGAAAAAGGCTTTATGAATATTCGCTTAATTGCTGAACGACCGGGGGGGCATTCTTCAATGCCGCCTGAAAATACCGGTCCGGGCATATTAGCGCAAGCAATTGTTAAACTTGAGCAAAACAAATTTCCCGCAACCGCAAAGTACACTAACATCACTTTTGATGCCGTTGGCAGCCATTCAGATTTAACCACGCGCTTTGTTATGGCAAACCAATGGATAACAGAGCCATTGATCATTAGTCAGATGTTGAAAAAACAAAGAACTGCAGCAGGCATCCGTACTACCACCGCAGTAACAATGTTAAAAGGCAGCAGTAAATCAAATATACTACCAACCAAAGCAAGTGCAGTGGTTAATTTGAGAATTTTACCCGGGGAGACCACAGATACGGTATTCGAATATGTAAAATCAATCATTAATGATGACCGTATTAGCTATGAAGTATTCATGGCAAATAACCCATCAAAAGTATCGAGTACTGAAAGCCTTGGTTATAAATTGATCTCACAAACCATACGTGAATTCGCGAATGATGCATTGGTTGCGCCATATTTAGTGATGGGCGGCACAGACTCTAAACATTTTTATCCGTTAACCGATTCTGTTTATCGATTTATGATGATACGAGTTAACCCAAAAACGATGAGCTTAATACATGGTATAGATGAGCACATCAGCATTGACAACTATGTGATGAGCATTCAGTTCTTTCATGAGTTATTAAGAAAGTCTGCGTTTGATAACGAAGCACCAAAATAGACCTTATTATCAGCATGACTATCTACAAGGACTGCTCTTGGGTTAAGTAGTCTTTGTAGCCTTTGTTTTAAATACGTTAGTCTATGAGCGCCTTATTTTTGATAAAACACTCTATTGATTGCTTCTGAACTGCCGGTGACGATATCAAGCTTACCGTCTTTGTTAACATCACCAATAGCCACCGCATAAGTGCGTGCCTGTGGATCCCCAAATGAAGCATTTAATACCAGAGTACCGTTACCATCATTTAGATATATTTCATTTTTCGCCATAGAGTTAGCAACCACCACATCTGTGTCACCGTCATTGTCTAAATCTGCTATCTCTATTGCATATGATCGTAGATCTGCACCGAAGTGTTGCTCTGAGGAAAATTTACCCGCACCTTTATTAATGATTACGCCGTTTGGCGAACCTATATTTACCGTGATAATGTCAGGCAACTGGTCACCATTCATATCGGCTATCGCTACGCCGCGAGTATCGTCACTGCCACTACCATAAGGAATGGCTACCTCAAATTTTTGGTCACCCGTGCCAAGCAGAATTTTATTTTGCTGACCATCCCGATTTGCCAAGACTAAATCAACATAGCCATCACCATTCATATCGGCCACAGCCACATCGAGTGTACTGTCGTCTAAGCTGCCGAAAGTGCCAACAAGGGTCATGT
>JALJPB010000162.1 GCA_022969175.1 Colwellia sp.
GACCGCTCCTGTGCATCCATGCACTCGCGGCATTAGTGATTCCTTTCACGTCAGTAGGGCATTGCTAAACTTCTCTTTAGGTCGTTCTTTGCCATCCATGGCAACTCGACATTAGTGATTCCCTTCACGTCAAAAGCCCTATTTGAAAGTTTCGGGCTTTTTGTTATCTAGAGTAAAATAACTCCCTAGTTTAACAGATTTATACACATAGTTTCAATGTGTTAGCGTCAATTTGGTATTGTCAAACTTCTCTTTAGAACTCTTTTTAATAGAAGTTATTTACATAATTTAACGGGCCTTAGTTTTAGGTAAAGACATACTTTACTATTAGATTAATACATTTTTTTTCGCATAAATTATCAATAAACAGATATTATCATCTAAACTTATAGTGAGCTGCTCATAATATTTTACCTGTAATCGTATCTTGAAATTACATTTTAGTAATTATCATCGCGAGGAGTCTATTATGTCAAAAATGAAAATGCTGCTAATTTGTTTTTGCTTGATTGCAATTTCATGCTTCTATTTGTTTTTATGGCAGCCCACAACTTCTTACGAATTTAGACAAGTTAAAAAGATTGCGCCAACTCAAAAAAATTATTTACTTAAAATAGAAAGCCATATAGCAGATGCTAGTCGGCCAGTTGAAACCTTTGACTTTCCTATTGCTATTGGTGAGCAAGGACCAAGTACAAGTTTATATTCCGGTAGTAACCAATATCCCTTTTATTGTATGACATTAAATGCAGACCTTGGTCAACCGATAGTTGATAACCAGCAAGGTTATGGTGTGCCAGTCTATAAATCTATAGATAAACAACAGCAGATAATCGGGTACAGTAAAGACTGTAATGCGTTAAGTAAGCTAAGTTATTATCGTATAACGGGTGAATTAAATATTGAACAAGTTGGCTTGACAGAACTGTCTGAACATTCTTTAGACGCAGCGGCGGTAAAATTGTTTCGTATTGAGCAAGGTACAATAAACAGATTTGTCTATACCATGATTATGCCTATCAGTGTAGATGAAGTTGGTGACAGGTTGGCTAAGTCCCAATGGAATAATCGACTAATCTACCAATTTAATGGTGGCTCAGGGATTGGATATCGTCAAGGTCGTCAAACAGCCAAAAGGGTAATGAAACGTCAAATAAGTCAATTGTTAAATGGTTATGCGGTGATTAGCTCAAGTGGTAATAGAACAAGCTATACCTATAATATGTTATTAGCTGAAGACACCGCACGCCGAGTGAAGAAGCAATTTACTAGTTTATACGGTCAACCACTTTATACGGTAGGAATTGGTGGTTCTGGTGGAGGGTTAGCGCAGTATTTAATTGGCCAAAACTCTACAGGTATTTTAGATGGCTTGATCCCCTTGTATTCATATCCTGATATGATCACTCAAACGAGTTACGCACTCGACTGTGACTTATTGAATAATTACTTCACTTTTCGAGCAGATAATCGCTCTTCATGGAATGACTGGAATCACCGGCAATTAATTGAAGGAATGAATGCACTTAATGACTTCCCTCAACGAACAGCCTATTTGCAACCAGTAAATCAGTTGATGGCTGGTTTTATACCCTCCTTACCTCAAGGGAACAGCGAATGTATTAACGGCTACTTTGGCTTGTCTAGTTTCATTAATAACCCACAACAAGGGTTTATACGAGATTTTTTTCATCAAAGTGTAGTTCAGCAAACTAAGTGGAGTTATTGGCAAGATTTAAAAGAATTATTAGGTGTAGATGAACACGGTTACGGATTATCAACTTGGGATAATGTGGGTGTTCAGTATGGCTTAAAAGCTTTTGTTGAAAATTCTATTACAGTTGAAGAATTTTTAGATATTAATAAAAAAATTGGTGGATGGAAGCCACAAAATAAAATGGAAAAAGAAGCCATTTTAACGCCATTTGGGCGTAAACTCCCTTTGTGGCTATCATTGTGGGGCAACCAAAATATTACCGAAGTTGAAAATGACATTGCCGCTAGAAGCCAAGGTTCTATTATTGCGATGCAGCAAGCTTATCGTTGGGGTCAAGTATTCATCGGCAAAGTTGAATTACCTATTATTGATGTTAGGCATTATTTAGAACAAGACCTAGATATGCATCATGTTTCAGCATCCTTTTATAGTAGGTTACGACTAGAACAAGCTAATGGTCATAGTAACAATCAAATAATCTGGTTGTCTGATAAAAGATATAATCCAGCAGAAGAAGCTTTTAAGTTTATGGATAAATGGCTGTTAGCCTTACAAAATGACTCTTCCGGCGATGTTGTTGCAGCTAAACCAGTTGAGTTAAAAGATTCTTGCTTTAATGATACCGGGCAGGTTATTGCAAATGGTGTTGATGTATTCAATGGTGAGTGGAACGGACAATATGATGGGAAATGCCAACAAGTATTCCCAATGTTTAGTACAAGTCGAATTCAAGCTGGAGGAACTTGGGCAGGAGATGTCCTTAAGTGCCAATTAATGTCAATTACAAAAGCTTTTGAAAAAGAACTTTACGGTAAACATGATATGAATGAATACAAAACCCTATTACAAAAAATATTTCCCCAAGGGGTTTGTGATTACACTAAGGGAGATGTAGGAAGGCCAAGATACTTGTAACTATGTTGTATAATCCTGCTGGTTACTTTTCGGCTTGTGTATTAATTTCCCAACATACTTAAATGATTGAAATGGGGCTTGTGCGTTACCCGTAATGAATAGTCTGCTATAAAGAAGTCGCAATTAATCGTTTTTTTAATAGACTGTCGCCAACTTATTGCTAAGTCAAGAGTTACTAGGTTGCCTTATCGATTAAAGTAAGTTTATTTGTGCGGGAACAACTGAATCGAGTGTGTAGTGATTTGATATTGTTCAGTAATATGTTTTCTTTGTGCTGTTGAACCCCTTAATAGTTAATGTCATCCTGATCAGGGAACCATACGGCAGTATTATTTTTCTAACTCGGTTAGATTGTTATTACATTAAATGACTATATTTTTCACCAAACAAACTGTCTAATTGAGCAGCGCAAAGTACAGTATATTTTTTTCCAGTAAGGATATTTTTGTTCTTTCTTTTCTATATTTATCATTGCTCATGTATTTTGGTTTAGGCCACCATTCACAACTATCAAGTAAGCTTTTTCTATCAGGCCAATCAGATCCCCAAAGAATTTCTCTTAGCTTTCTTATACGCCTGCCAAGCCTTTCCATAGGTCGTTCACTTTGGCTAGCATAATGTAAACCGATACATTGCCTACAACCATAGGCGCATTTGATCGAGTAAAGACTCTGGCGTTGTTTTCGGCAATAAGGGCAAGTGATATATAGTTTATTGCTTGCACTGCTGCTATCGAGTTTCAGGGCTATATGATGGGGCTTATCGTTTATGGTGAATGTTACATAACGAATACCATTTTCATTTTATTTTAAGGTTAGCTTTCGGTGATTAACACTTAGATGTTCAGAGTTGATTGAATAGCTACCTAGTGGTGTAGTGAGTAAAGACTTAAACACGTTGGCATGTATACGGTGATACTCGCCAGTGTAGGCTCTTGTTTGTGTTCTACCGTAATGATGGCCTTTTGGCATTGTCATTCACTCCGAAAAACTAAAGTGAAAATATATCATCTTCGCCAGTTTCCCTGCGAGCTGTAATAACGCCAACTTGTTTTATTGGAGCGCAAACAAAAAGCATAGCTTTGTTAAGAAGTTCAACCGTTGAACGGGGTCTTTAATTTCGGCTAATGTGCTTGGTAAGTTGGCTAATTCATCTTGAATGGCTTGGTTAATTAAGTGCCTAATATCGCCAGCCATGTATTTACTGGTAGGTGTTTTGTTAGCAGTTGTCATGTTAAAACCTAGCTTGTAATAATATTATTACAGTATATCATCTTTTATCTTGTACGAAAAACAGGCTTAACTTACTACTTTTCTAAGGTGTTTATGGGTCGAATTGTTCTACGTTAGGTTTGCCTTAGCTTATCTATACAGCGTTACTTTTATAAATAAGGGGGCTGTATCATAATTTATGAATTAATTGTCTTATTTACTAATTCAATCTCATTGATAAGCTTAGTTAGATGCGTGAAATTAGGCAGGAAAGTATTTGTTAAATAAATGTAATTAATTCAATTAATTGTAGACGAAACAGTGTCAGACATTTTTACAGTTTTATAATTTAAGTATTATCAGTTTTTACTATCACACTGAAATAAATGCTTTTATTCAGAGCGGTATACTTATTGCTTTATTCAGAGTAACTGTAAAAAATACCTTTCTATTTTAAAGAATGTATTATTAAGGAATATAAAATGAATATTAAAATGTTAAAAGCGGCTGTTGCTGGTTTAGTTTTATCTGTTAGTGGTTTTGCTAATGCTGGGCTGATTACTTCAGAAATATCAACCCCAGATAGCATTATAGATTTCAGTCAATTTGGAAGCTTTAATTTCACAAGTGGACCTATTGAAATAGGTAGTTTAGTTGGTGAATCTATTTTATGGTCTTCAACGAATAACGGTTCTGTAATAGGTAATGGTGGATATGGTTTAGACTCTAACGGTCGTTGGGATAATATGAATGGTTATATAGGATTGAACACATCTAGCGGCTCAATGTCTATAGACTTTTCAGACGGACCTATTCAAGAGTTTTCACTTTTAGCTAATTACGCACCAGGATTTGGAGAATTTTTTCTAGAAGCATATGGCTTAGGTGGTATATTGTTAGAGTCGTATAATATAAGTTCTTTAGCAGCTATTGTAACTAATACTAATAATACAGGTGAATATAGAGGTATTTCACGAATGGATAATGATATTTATTCGATTCGCTTAAGTAATGCTTATGTTGTAGCGGATAATTTAAGTTTTAGTAGAGTGGAAGTACCAGAGCCAACTACACTTGCCATCTTCGCATTAGGTCTTATGGGTTTAGCAGCACGTAGATTCAAAAAACAGTAAGCTAATCTGTTTAATACTCCTACATTCAAGTAATGAGTAAAACATTAAGCACCATTTGTTGGTGCTTTTTTATTGCCTGTAGTTTAGCTTAACTCTACTATGTACCATAGTTTCTAGTCTGGTCAGGCTTGTACCATTTACCACGCGCTTTAGCTAGGTATGATATACGCCATATAGCCGCCTGTATCGTCTCATAATCATCTCTTTTAATGTTGTAATAGCAGTTGTCAGGAAGGCATTCTGAGCCGTCTAATTGCCGCCAGAGCTTATATTACTGTAATCAAATACAAATCATCGTGAGTTTAATTTTAGGGCTTTCATAGGTTAATCATTTCTTTCAAGACTCTAAAGAACTACTGCTTTTATGGCTAAGGAAATACTTCAATTTACTTTGATTTTCCCTCAAATTTTAGTTAGAACATTAACACATCTGTAATTAGCCCGTATTTATCCGTATTTTAGGTTGTTGTTTAATGCGCGCTATTAGATAGGAATATACTTGTTAAATAAATATAAACAATACAGCGACTTGCGTACGAGAGTGTCAGACAACTTTACATTTATTAATTTGAGTATTATTTGTTTTTACTATCATACTGAAATGATAGACCATTATTAATGGTGGTATATTTATTGCTGTACCAGCAGTACCTATAAAAATAATGCTTCTATTTCAATGAATGTATTACAAAGGAAAATACGATGAATATAAAAATGTTAAAAGCGGCTTTTACTGGTTTAGTTTTGTCTGTGAGTAGCTTTGCTAATGCTGGTCTAATAATTGAAAATTCAATTGGTGCTGGCGAATTCGGTCAACATACCTTTAACTGGGCAGGTGGAAACTTAATAATTGATATGTTTGCTTCAGGTTAGAGTGGTGGAGAAACAGGTACAGGCCTTGATGATGCATATCTTACTTTGTTTTCAACTACTGGTGATGGTGTATATTTGGCTGGACAACACCTAGCGACAGATGATGACGGTAATGGTTGGACTCCAGAATTTGATTTAGATGGTCAAAATTATTTTTTAGATCCTATTTTAGTATCAAATGGTTTAGCAGCAGGTCAATACACTGTATTTGTTACACATTGTTGCGGGGCATACTATACAGGTCAATCAAGTGGTGTTCATAGCGCAGATAATGATTACCGGCTTACATTCAATGATGGAGCAGCATCTGTCCCAGAACCTTCTACCCTTGCTATCTTCGCATTAGGCATTATGGGTTTAGCATCGCGTAGATTAAAAAAAACAGTAAGCCACTCTTTTTAATACTTTTACATTCAAGTAATGAGTAAGGAATAAAGCGCCATTGATTGGTGCTTTTCTATTGCCTGAAGAAAGTTAACCCCGTTTATACCAAGCTAATACATGTGGGATTTTACTTACTCCTTACGCTTTCTAAATTACTTTCTATTTGCTGTTTTATCTCCTCAGGGTAGATTACATAAGGCAATCTAACACCATTAGTGTGGGGCTGCATATAAACAAGTAACCAAGACTTATTGCCGTTGGGCTTTACTCTTAACTGTAAGCCTTTACAATCAGAAAGCTTGTCAACCTTGTCTCTAGGTTTAGCCTGCTTAATTTCTATATTCGTTAGCGGTTTGGTCTTTCCCATATGACTAGGTACTACATGAATATTTGTTAGGTACTACTTAATTTATTGATTGCCACTGGTCGTTAATAATTCTTATCGATAGTGGGTATGGCTACAGACTAGTAAAAATAACTGTTTCAGACGAAAAAAAGACGCTAAAAAGCGTCTTTAATTCTTATTTTGGTGGAGCGGGGGGGAATCGAACCCCCGTCCAAAAAGCCTACATCCTCGGTACTACATGCTTAGTCGCTCATTTATTTAACCAATTAGACGCCAAGCGACAGGCTTCGTCATGGTGAGCTTGATACTATTTCGCGGTTCAGCCTCAAGCATGCTTCCCTCGCTAACCTATTTGGGGTGACCATCAATCCTCTAACCAATAGGTGAGATTTCGAGGTGATGGCTAGCCTAAGCGGCTAGTGCGAACGTTTCGTCGTTAGCAATTATTGTTTTACGGCTTTTTACCAGGCCAACCGCCCCTGGGCATGCACCTTGGGTTTCGTGAATCTTGTCGAATCCTAGATCCGCCCCAAAGTTTTCTACACGCT
>JALJPB010000163.1 GCA_022969175.1 Colwellia sp.
CTTGCTTATCGCTTTTATTATAGTGCCTTTTTCATCACGCTCTACTTCAACATCACTTGGAGCGATCCAGTCATGAGCGCCGTTATCAGCTTCACGGTAGAAAGTTTCAGCCAACACCATACCTTGGCATAATAAACTTTTAAAGGGTTCATCACTTTTTACTAAACCAAAATCACGTAAGAGTTTATGAAAAAAACGTGCGTAAAGAAGATGTAAAATGGCATGTTCAATACCGCCAATGTATTGATCTACTGGTAACCAATAGTTTGCTTTGGCAGGGTCAATCATTTGAGTATCGTCTGAAGGAGAACAATAACGTGCATAATACCAAGAAGATTCCATAAAGGTATCAAAGGTGTCGGTTTCACGTAAAGCTGCTTCACCGTTATAAGTGGTTTTAGCCCATTCCAGATCGCTCTTTATCGGAGAATTAACTCCGTCCATCATAACGTCTTCAGGTAATATTACTGGTAATTGATCTTCAGGTACGGCAACTGACTCACCATTGGCTAAATTGATTATTGGAATAGGTGTACCCCAATAACGTTGGCGAGAAACCCCCCAATCACGTAGTCGGTAGTTAACAGTAATTTTACCGGTACCGTCGTTAATTAATTTATCAGAGATTGCTTTAAAGGCTTCATCAAAACCTAAACCATCAAATTCTCCCGAATTAATTAAAGTGCCTTTTTCTGTGATAGCGGCAGTAGAGATATCTTCGCCTTCTTGGCCTGCAATTACTTGAGTAATGTCTAAACCGTATTTAGTAGCAAACTCCCAGTCACGTTGGTCATGGCCAGGTACTGACATTACCGCACCAGAGCCATAATCCATTAAGACAAAGTTCGCTGCCCATACTGGAACAAGTTTGCCGCTAATTGGATGAATAGCTTTTAAGCCAGTATCAACACCTTTTTTCTCCATTGCGGCCATATCAGCTTCAGTGGTTTTACTGTTTTTACATTCAGCAATAAAATCACTTAATTGACTATTGGTTTTAGCTGCTGCTAAAGCAAGCGGATGTTGTGCGGCTAAAGCAACATAGGTAACACCTAAAAGCGTATCAGGACGCGTGGTGTAAATATCAAACTTTTCGTTTGAATCTGCTACTTTAAAGGTCATTTCAACACCTTCAGAGCGACCAATCCAATTACGTTGCATGGTTTTAACTTGTTCAGGCCATTCTGTTAACTGGTCAAGGTCGTCTAGTAACTCTTCTGCATAATCAGTAATTTTGATAAACCACTGTGGAATTTCTTTACGCTCAACAATAGCGCCAGAACGCCAGCCCCTACCGTCAATAACTTGCTCATTAGCCAGTACAGTTTGATCAACAGGATCCCAGTTAACGGTGGAATTTTTCTTGTAAACTAAGCCTTTCTCAAAAAGTTGAGTGAAAAACCATTGCTCCCAACGGTAATAATCTTTTTTACAAGTCGCTAATTCACGATCCCAGTCATATCCAAAACCTAACGATTTAAGTTGGTTACGCATATAGTCAATGTTTTCATAAGTCCACTTTGCTGGCGCTGAATTATTCTTAATTGCCGCATTTTCTGCTGGTAAACCAAACGCATCCCAGCCCATAGGCTGCATAACATTTTTACCCTGCATACGTTGATAACGAGAAATTACATCGCCTAAGCTGTAGTTACGAACATGCCCCATGTGTAGACGCCCACTTGGGTATGGAAACATAGCAAGACAATAAAACTTTTCTTTTTCTGGTTGCTCGGTGGCAGCAAAGGTATTGTTATCAACCCAAAATTGTTGAACATTTTTTTCAATTAACTGGGGATTGTAAGTGGATTCCATTAACGATTCTCAAACACTGTAGATGGGCGCTCCATGAGGTTTTACTAGTAAATGCAGTTAGCACTCATGAGCCTATTAAAATTTGTCACATAGAATACATTATCTTAACTAAGCTTAATAGCGGATATTGCCTCTAACGGAGACAAATTATTGTCTATACTATTAACTATACTTTGTGCAGCATTGTTAGCAAGTTATTAATCTCTTATTTTAGACCGTTAAGGAAAGTTAATATGACGAATAAAAACAATATCTTCAATGACTTTTATCAAAATGTAATTGGTTGGATTGAAGATACTAAAGCCCATGAAATCACTAAAATTGTTGAAGTTGTTGAACAAGCCAAAGCTTACCTCGTTGCGGCTGAACATATTCCCGAGAAAAATGTAAAACAATTTATCGACAGTTTTATTTATGATTTACATGAGTTTTATCAACAAAACCAAGCTCAAGCGAAAGACTCTATGTATTTGGCGTTGTTGAATGAAAATTTGTGGCGTTCTCTGGCGACTTTAACCGATAAGTCGCAGGTGGAATGGGCTGAACTTATGGACGATTTTGAACATAATGGCCTTTATCATGTAGATGACTATATTGGCTTTGGCGAGTTAGAATGCACTAATTGTCATCAACAGGTAACGATAACTCACTTGAGTAAAGTAACTTCTTGTATTCATTGTGGTGGCAAAGAGTTTATTCGTCATGGCATGAAGCCATAAAGATGCTTTGCTAAAACATACGGCTGGAGTACACTTAAAGATATTATCAAACCCACCAGTAACTGTTTAATTAATAAGCAGTTACTGGTAAAGCAAAGACAATGAGATTCTTCATGAGCAAAACTGCTGACAAACTACGCCTTGTGCCAAACCAACTCACAGCAAATTTAACTGAAAAGTTATTCTCTCAATCACCAAAATCTGCTGCTACTGAGCAAGGTTTTATTGGCCATGATCGAGCGAAAGAAGCTTTAGATTTTGGCTTGTCTATGGATGCAGTAGGTTTTAATGTATTTGCGATGGGGGAACACGGTACTGGTCGGTTGACGCTCATCAAACAAATGTTAGCCCAATTATCTGCGAGTCAAGAAACACCAGCAGAATGGTGTTACATCAATAATTTTGATGATAACCATGCGCCGTTTAAGTTATATCTAAGCCCAGGAGATGGCAAGCAACTACTTGCTCGAATGAATACGTTTATTGATGAGCTTATTGATTTGTTTCCTGAGATTTTTGACAACCCAGGATACCAACGGAAAAAATCAGCAGTAGATCGTGAATTTAATCAGAAATACGATGAAGCAATATCTATTGTTGAAGAAACTGCGTTAAAAGAAAGTGTAGTTTTATTTGAAGAGGCGGGGGAAATTGGCTTTTCAATGTTGGTTGATGGTAAAGCGTTAGACGATAAAGAATTTGCCAGTTTAGAAGAAGAGCAACGAACGGAATTCTATAAACGCTTATCTCTTTTAGAAGACTTACTTTCAGAACAACTGCTTGAACTGCCTTTATGGAAACGTATTTCGTCAGATAAATTACGAAAACTTAAATATGAAACCGCAGAGCAGGGTATTAAGCCGCTATTAAAAGAGTTAGAACACGAATTTGCTAGTAATATTGGTGTACTTAAGTATTTAGTTAAAGTTAAAGAACACGTTGTTGATGCAGTGTTAGAAATTTTGGCCGACGAAAGTAATGAAAACCCGAATGATAAAGATAATCGTAAACTAATGGTTGAACAGTTTTTACCAAATTTGTTAGTTTCGAGAAACCCAGAAGAAGGATCGCCGGTAGTTTATGAGGAAAACCCAACTTATCAAAATCTATTTGGTCATGTTGATTTTTCCAGCTTTCAAGGGGCAGCTTATTCAAGTTATCGTTCGATTAGACCTGGAGCTTTACACAAAGCCAATGGCGGATATTTGTTATTGGATGCTGAAAAATTGTTAGGACAACCTCTTGTTTGGGCTAAGCTGAAACTTGCATTAAAAACTCAACAAATCATTATTGAAAATCCATATTCTGAATTTAGCCAACCGGGCTCTTATAGCTTACAGCCAGAAAAAATCCCTTTTAAGGTGAAAGTGGTACTTTTAGGCGACCCAGAAATTTATTATACCCTGCAAGAATATGATCAAGAATTTACTGAATTATTTAGAGTACTGGCAGATTTTGATCGCTATTTAACTTTCAGTGAAAGTAACTTAATTGCTTATGCCAACTTAATTCGTCAGCGCGCCCGTAAATATAATTATCCTGTTGTTTCCGATGATGCTGTAGTTGAACTTGTTAGATACTCCCTCCGACGAGCCGAGCATCAAGAAAAAATATCATCAAATATCGTGCAAATTAATGACCTACTCGATGAAGCGAACTATTTATGGCTTAAAAATAATGGCGAAGGAGAACTTACTGGCCAATATATTAATTTAGCATTAAAGGCCAAACAAAGGCGTACAGGCCGAATGAGCGAAACATGGCTCAGTGAGATTAAAGAGCGCCAAGTTTTGATTAATACTCAGGGTCAAAAAATAGCTAAAGTTAATGGTTTAACTGTTTTAGAAATTGGTGACAGTGTTTTTGGTACGCCAGCAAGGATCACCGCTACCGTTTATGCTGGCAGTGAAGGAGTAACCGATATAGAGCGAGAAGTTGATTTAGGCAAGTCAATTCACTCAAAAGGGGTGTTATTACTCACGGGTTACTTAGGACATAAATACGGGCAAGGTTTACCTGTTACCATTTCTGCCAATATTGCTATAGAACAATCTTATGGACATATCGACGGAGATAGCGCCTCAATGGCGGAGCTTTGTGCGCTCATTTCTGCAATTACTTTATTACCTATAGATCAAGGATTGGCGATAACCGGTTCCATTAACCAGCACGGCGAGGTGCAATCTATTGGCGGCGTTAATGAAAAAATTGAAGGTTTTTATCAACTTTGTAAGGATACTGGCTTAACGGGGTCTCAAGGCGTTATTGTGCCAATGACAAACATGATAAATTTAATGCTTTCACAAGAAGTGATTAACGCTGTTGAACAAGGACAGTTTTCTATCTATGCGGTTGAAGACATAGACCAAGCACTTGAATTACTAATGAATACAACTGCCGGTGAAATCAGTCGAACCGGTCGGTATCCTCGTAAATCGATTCATGCCTTGGTATTAGAGAAATTAGCAAAGTTCTCTGATTTATTAACCGGTGGTGACGAATAGTAAATGGTTGACAATTCGTCAGAGATTTACTTTAAATTAATGTGTTCTCGGTCATCTCACAATAAAATTACATCTGATCATACCCTTAGGAGCAAGCTTGAATTCTCGATTTAACAAAAAAACTTTAATTAGGTGGAAGGTCTATATAGATCGCTCGAAAATGTATATTGGTTATATTCAGTTTTTGTTGATAATTTTTGTTTTCATAAAATCTTTAGGTGATAACCCTGTAACAGACTTTGTTTTCACCAGTCCAGCAATTGCAGTACCCCTTATTTTATTTATTTTCGTTTTTATTTCATTAGTCATCGGTTATTTAGATTCTAGGCTTGGCTTCCGTGAAGAAGAAATCAGAAATCACTCTAAATCTAATCCGGTATTAATGGATATTCAAAAATCGCTAAAAGAATTAAATGATAAAGTTGCGCAAATTGAACAAGCTAAAAAGTAATAACTAGGGATAATAAAATTTAAATGCTGTATCCCATTAGGTTACAGTGTTTTTTGTTGATACTTTATAAGTTTAAGTAACTCTTTTTACTGCTTTAAACTGGCGAATAAACAAGGTAATAAATGGAATTATTTAATCAGGAAGCTGTTAGCTGATTAAGTCGTCTTTATCAATGTATATACAAGGGTTGGGAATGATCTTCTAAGCCGCTTAATATTATAAATTTACTGAGTTTTTACCTTCCCTTCTTATTTAACATAAATCACTGATAAAAAACCGGCTCCAATCCCTCCTAAAATAATTTTCTTTATATTTATCATGCAAAAATAAAATTCTTTTCTATAATTTCTTTATACAGTCAACATTTTAAGTTGAGATAAACGGTTACCCAGTATTGTAGAAAATCGCGTTAATGATTTATATTTTTATAAAGAGGTAGGCATCAACCCAATAAAATAATAATAATAAAGACAAGCTAAATATCCTCAAGCATAAGACTTGAAAACACCTCACTTTCATTAACACTTTGTGCTGATGCCATAGACTTTCGCACTTAAAAATACATAACCAATTGAATTATAAGAAAATTTGTATTTATCACAATTTGTGACTATGCTATTTATAGACCGCTCAAATAGTAAACAACGAAATTAATAAAAATAACAAGAGGATGTTGATTGTGTCTAGCCAAATAGCAGAGCTCTGGCCGATTGTGGCGTTTTTTATCATTTTAGTCATCATGCTTGTTGTTATGATGATTTTATCTTATGTCATAGGTCCTAAAACACAAACAAGAGCAAAACATATTCCCTATGAGTCAGGTGTAGTTGCAGTTGACGCTAATTTAGAAACCTCAAATAACTCGAGTCGCCCAGATAACCATAGCCGCTTTACCAATCATTTTTTCCTTTACGCCATATTTTTTGTCATCTTTGACTTGGAGACCATTTTTTTATTTTCGTGGGTTATTGCTTTTGATGAAGTCGGTTGGATGGGCTTTATTGAGGCAACGATTTTTATCATTATTTTATTTGTCGCGTTAATTTATTTATGGCGAATTGGCGCACTTGAACTTAAACATCGCCACTTACCTTTTAAAGAGCAATACAAATCTTCAGTTCATCAACAAAGCAGTCGAGGAAATTAATCATGGAATGGTCGTTAACTAAAGCGAAACTTGATGAGCAAATGGGTTATGAAAAAGCCGAATTAGAAAAGGAGCTTGAACGCAGCCTTTTTGTTGCCAAGCTTGATGACATGATTAATTGGGGTCGAAAAAATTCAATTTGGCCGTTCAACTTTGGTTTAAGTTGTTGTTACGTTGAAATGGCAACAGCGTTTACTTCACGTCACGACATTGCTCGTTTTGGGGCTGAAGTTATTAGGGCAACTCCACGTCAAGCCGACTTAATGGTGATATCGGGTACTTGTTTTAGAAAAATGGCACCAGTAATTCAACACCTTTACGAACAATTATTAGAACCCCGCTGGATTATTTCGATGGGAGCGTGTGCTAACTCTGGTGGCATGTATGACATTTATAGTGTTGTACAAG
>JALJPB010000164.1 GCA_022969175.1 Colwellia sp.
CACCTATCCGTGGATGTTATCGCGCTTGATTGTGATTTTTATGCTTTTTCTGCTCATAAAATGTATGGACCCTCAGGGGTTGGGGTGCTTTATGGTAAAGAAGAATTACTTAATAATATGGTCCCTTTTCAGTCTGGCGGAGAAATGATCGACCGAGTGAGCTTTGACAAAGGCACCAGCTATAATCAACTGCCATTTAAGTTTGAAGCTGGAACGCCAAACATAGCAGGCGTTATTGCGTTTGCAAAAGCAATTGACTTTATAAACGCGAATCTTGATGACAAATTATTCCATTATGAACGTTGTTTAACCGATTATACCATGCAGCAGCTATCTAAGATTCCTGAAGTGCAGTTTGTAGTTAAAGGTAAACCAGACATTCCTGTTATTTCCTTTATGCTAAATGGCCACCATAACCATGATATAGCTTCATCTTTAGACACTTTTGGCATTGCTGTGCGTTCAGGCCATCACTGCGCTATGCCATTGATGGATTATTTAGCGATAACCGGCTGTTTACGTATTTCGTTAGCGGCCTATAATACTTATGCGGAAGTTGATTTTTTCATTGATAAACTAAAAGAAATATTAACCATTGATAACCATAGGGTTGAGTTAGATGAAAATAGTTCAGAGTCCCATTCAATAACTAAATCAGCAAGTGATAAAATTCTAACATTATTTGAAAATTGTAAAGGATGGGACGGACGGCACCGCCAAATAATGCTCCTTGGTAAACAACTTAAACCTATGCCTGATGAGAAAAAAAATGAGAACTCTCTCATTAAAGGCTGTGAAAGTTTGGCTTGGTTAACGTCTACAAAAGACTCACAAGGTAACTTTTATTTTCAGGCATATAGTGATGCTAAGGTTATAAGAGGCTTGTTGGTGATTATTCTTGCTGCTTTTAATTATAAAAACAGCCAACAAATAGGTCAATTTGATTTAGACGGTTATTTTGATAAGTTAGGTTTAATAAAACATTTAAGCCCTTCAAGGGGAAATGGTGTAAGGGCTATTATTGACAAAATACAATCGCTAACTCAATGAAGTTCTTAATATTAGATAAAACAATCACTTTAACTTTTTAGCTAACAGTTTTTTTATAGCGCGACCAACAGCAAAAAAAGCAAAACTTGCGGTAACATGAGTAGTAGCGCCAAAACCGCCACTGCAATCTAAACGCATACCACCTTCTGGTGTTTGTTTTGCATAACAGACACCGCCTTCAAGATCTGGATAAATTAATTGTTCAGTTGAAAATACTGCATCAATGGAAAATTTTCGTTTACTTTTTTTCTCTACAGTATCTGTAGGAAAATTATGCTCCCGTCGTAATTGGTTTTTTACTTTTGCTAATAGAGGGTCTTGATAGGTTTTACTTAAATCAGTAATCTCGATTTTACTAGGATCAACCTGACCACCTGCGCCACCTATAGTAATAATGGCTATTTTATTTCGCTTACAATAAGCGATAATTTTTGTTTTAATATTCACAGAATCAATAGCATCTATAACATAGTCAAAATTAGATGACATTAGAGTTGCTAAATTTTCTTCAGTGACAAAATCATCAATTTGGTGAATATTACATTCAGGATTTATTTGGCTAATACGCTCAGCCATTATGGCTACTTTATCTTTGCCTATTGTCGACGTTAAGGCATGGATTTGACGATTAACGTTGGTGGTACAAATATCATCAAGATCAATTAAAGTAATATTACCGACACCGTTTCTAGCTAGAGCTTCAGCGACCCAAGAGCCAACACCACCAATGCCAATAACACAGAAGTGTGAGTTTTGCAGAATTTGAGCGCCTTTGACGCCATAAAGACGAGCTATACCGCCGAATCGTAGTTGATAATCAGACATAAAAGATGAAACTTACCCTACTTGCTGTAATTGACCGCATTATACCTATTTATAGGTAAAATATACTAGCTAGTGATTATAAGAGTCGACTATATATTTCATCGGCTAATATTTTTGCAAGCAATGCAGACCTTTTCTAATAATACATCTACTTGGTTTATCAATATTATGCTTTATCTCGATTTTATCCGATAACTCCACTGTCATTTTTTCTAACTGATTTTCAATCATCAAAGATACAGCTAAAGTTACAATAACCATCGAAGGTATGAAAACGAAGGCGGTAATCAAGTCAATATCAACGATTAGAGGAATAATAGCTAAGGCGACTAATAACGCGGAAAGTATTAATTTATGTAGTAGTTTAGTGAAAGAATATATGTTGATCATGATCGAACTCCTTTTAATAGGCAATATTAAACCTTGTCTGTTAATAAATATGGTGGCATATTTGACACACTTAGTGGCAAAAGTGCCATAACAGCAGCTTTGGATCTAAATGAAAATATTAGTATTGGCCACCAGCGAATGTATGGTTTCTAGTGTTTATGGAGTATTAGATGTATTTTTTGCGGCAAACTACTGTCAAGATTTACGATACGGGCAGGGCAGTAATAATAAAATTGATTGCCAGATCGTCACCATAGATAATCAACCCGTCTTTGGTTATAACGGTATTCAAGTTATACCTACACAGTCATTAGACTTCCATGATGTCCCTGATGTGATTATTGTTTCATCTTCCGCAAAAATGGTGATAGATTGTTGTGGTGATGATATTCAAGTTAGTCAAAGAGCTGAAATCGAACAGTGGTTAAATGCCTGTTATAACAAAGGTTGTCTAATAACCAGTTTTTGTACAGGAAGTTTTCTTTTAGCTTCTGCAGGTCTATTAAAAGGGAAAATAACAACAACCCATTGGCGCAGTGCTGAATTATTTAGGCGTATATTTCCTTTTATTAAGTTAGATTGTGATCAGCTTATTGTCGATAATGGAGATATTATTTGTTCTGGCGGCTCAATGTCATACATTGATCTTTCACTCTATTTGATCGACAAAATTTCTGGTAAAGACATTGCTTCAGATTGCGCAAAATTACTTGTATTTGATCCTGTCAGGCAAAAACAATCGCCTTATATTACTTTTACCGCGCAAAAGGATCACGAAGATCAAGCTATATTAAAAGCACAAGATTGGTTAGAACGCTATTATAAAAATAATGTTTCATTGGAAGCGTTAGCTCAGGAAGTTGGCTTAGGATCACGAACATTTAAAAGAAGGTTTAAACAGGCAACCGGTGAAAATTCGATTAATTATCTGCAAAGAGTTCGTATTGAGCAGGCAAAAAATCAGTTAGAAAAAACCACAGAGTCAATAAATAATATTATTTGGTCGGTCGGTTATGAAGATATTAGTAGTTTTAGGCAGCTTTTTAAGCGTTTCACTGGCCTTACCCCTAAAGATTATCGAGAAAAATTTACTTAATATAAGGATATTTTAGCTGTTTTTTACTTAAAATATCAACCTTGTCATTTAGTTTGTGAATACTAGTTATATTTATAATAAATAAATGATATGTGTTTTTTGTTGTTATTTTTCTTTAATTAATACTTTAGTCGAAGATAAAATCTTTTATTGTGAATAAAAATTCAGCTAAATATATTGTATAAAATTAAACATGTGAAATTTTATCAATAAAAAAGGCAGCTTTCACTGCCTTTTTTTAGTGTTTATTTACCAATATTATAACTATCTATCTTTTAATGGAATAAATTTACGGTCGATTTCGCCAGTATATTTTTGACGTGGACGACCAATTTTTTGTCCTGGTTGGCTCAACATTTCATCCCAATGTGAAATCCAGCCAACGGTACGTGACATTGCGAAAATAACAGTAAACATACTTGTTGGAATGCCAATCGCTTTTAAGATAATTCCTGAGTAAAAATCGACGTTAGGGTAGAGTTTTTTCTCAATAAAGTATGGGTCTTCTAATGCTACTTTCTCCAGTGCCATGGCTACGTCTAATAACGGGTCTTTAATACCAAGTTCGCTCAGCACTTCATGACAGGTTTCACGCATAACGGTAGCACGTGGGTCAAAGTTTTTATAAACACGATGACCAAAGCCCATAAGACGGAAAGAGTCGCTCTTATCTTTTGCTTTTGCAACATATTCATCAACACGATCTAATGTGCCAATCTCTTCAAGCATAGTTAAACAAGCTTCATTTGCGCCACCATGAGCAGGACCCCATAATGAAGCTACACCCGCTGCTATACATGCATATGGGTTAGCGCCAGATGAACCAGCTAAACGAACAGTTGACGTTGAAGCGTTTTGTTCATGATCAGCATGAAGGGTGAAAATTCTATCCATCGCGCTAGCAATAGTAGGACTTACTTTATACTCTTCTGCAGGTACTGAAAACATCATGTGAAGGAAGTTTTCCGCATAGCTCAGATCATTTCTTGGGTAAACAAAAGGTTGACCTATGCTGTATTTATAGGCCATTGCTGCGATAGTCGGCATTTTTGCTATTAAGCGGTGCGCACTACGCGTGCGTTGAGCTTGATCATCAATATCTAAATCACTGTGGTAGAAAGAAGATAAAGCGCCAACAACAGCACAAACCATGGCCATTGGGTGAGCATCAGGTAAAAAGCCTTGGAAAAAATGGGCTAGTTTTTCATGCACCATAGTGTGGTTGGTAATGATCTTTTTAAAGGCATCATACTGAGATTTTGTCGGTGCATCACCATTAAGTAAAATATAACAAACTTCTAAATAATCTGCTTTTTTTGCAAGGTCATCAATGGCATAGCCTCTGTGTTGTAAAACACCTTTACCACCATCAATAAAGGTAATTGCTGACTCACAAGAAGCCGTGGCTAGAAAGCCTGGGTCATACGTGAAGTAGCCTTTGCTACCTAATGTTCGGATATCGATTACGTCGAAACCAGCGGTTCCTTTAAGAATAGGTAAGTCTGTAACTACATTACCGTCAATACTTAGCGTGGCCTTAGATTCAGCCATATGTTTTATCCCCTATCAAATTGGTTTGCTGATTAAATTGGAAGCATAATCAGTTTTTATGAATAAAAATCTGTTGGTATTCTACTTCAAAATAACGCAAGAAAGCTAATCCAAATATTTGTTGATTAGATTTAGATCAACAAAACTTTACTGATTGTTTAAAAAAGCAGCGCAAGCTATTAGTTTGGAACGAAAATTGTATTTTCCCCATATCAATTATATAATCTAGCAGTTCAATGACTGTTTTGCGTAATGTTATGCTTTTTTTTTAGTAAGGCATTCGATTTTGTTATTAGGTTCGTTATTGTAATTTCGGTACTATAATAATGAAAATTAAGTAAAACGTCAGTGTTCGCTTTGGGAATTATTTACCGGTTAATTATTAATTAACCTCAACGGTGAATAATTTATTAAGTAACAATAAGAAAAGTTGAAGGCTCTTTGAGCTCTGTTAGGCAACAATTGTGAAAAAACAACGTCCTGTAAACCTAGATCTATCTACAATTAAAATGCATCCTGCTGCAAATGTTTCAATTATTCACCGCGTTGCGGGTGTAATGATGGTATTTGCCATGGGAATTTTATTGTGGACCCTTTCATTATCTTTATCTTCTGCTGAAGAATTTAACCAAATTAAAGCTTTGCTTGATGGTTATTTCTTTAAATTCATTATGTTTGGCTGTCTTTCAGCACTGACCTTCCATGTACTAGCGGGTGTTCGTCACTTGTTTATGGATTTAGGTTACTTTGAAGAATTAGCCTCTGGTAATGCAAGTGCAAAGTTTGTTTTTGCGCTATGGTTAGCAATTAGTGCCGTAGTAGGAGTTTGGTTATGGTAAGCAATGCAGCAACAGTAGGCCGAAATGGCGTACATGATTTTATTTTAATAAGAGCTAGTGCAATTATCTTAGTATTGTACACTTTGTTCTTAACTGGTTTTTTTATTACTACTCCTGAAGTGACCTTTGATATTTGGCACGGCCTTTTTTCATTAATGGCAGTGAAAGTTTTCACTTTATTAGCGTTACTTTCATTAGTTGTTCATGCTTGGATTGGTATTTGGCAAGTATTGTCTGATTATATTAAACCTGCATTTTTACGTGGGTCTTTACAATTTTTATTCTCTGTTACCTTGTTAGCATATCTTGCTGCAGGTTTTATTACTGTGTGGGGTGTGTAAGTGAACAACGTTCCAATTCGTGAATTTGACGCCATAGTTATTGGCGCAGGCGGCGCAGGTATGCGCGCTGCATTAGCAATTACTGAATCAGGCAAATCTTGTGCTTTGATTTCTAAAGTATTTCCTACTCGTTCTCATACGGTATCTGCTCAAGGTGGTATTACTGTTGCTTTAGGTAATGCCCATGAAGATCATTGGGAACAACATATGTACGATACCGTTAAAGGCTCTGATTATATCGGTGACCAAGACGCTATTGAATACATGTGCAAAGTAGGTCCTGAATCTGTCATTGAACTAGAGAAAATGGGTTTACCTTTTTCTCGCACCGAAGATGGTAAAATTTACCAACGTCCTTTTGGTGGCCAGTCTAAAAACTTTGGTGGTGAGCAAGCTGCACGTACTGCAGCTGCTGCTGACCGTACCGGCCATGCGCTGCTACATTGTTTGTACCAGCAAAATGTTAAAAACAAAACTAACGTTTACTCTGAATGGTATGCTTTAGATTTAGTTAAAAATAGTGACGGTGCCGTTGTTGGTACTACCGCTATTTGTATCGAAACCGGTGAAATTGTTTACTTTAAAGCCCGTGCTACAGTACTTGCTACTGGCGGTGCTGGTCGTATCTTCGCCTCAACTACTAATGCTCATATCAATACTGGTGATGGTGTTGGTATGTCACTTCGTGCCGGCATTCAAATGCAAGACATGGAAATGTGGCAGTTCCACCCAACCGGTATAGCGGGTGCGGGTGTATTAGTTACTGAAGGTTGTCGTGGTGAAGGTGGTTATCTACTTAACAAAGACGGCGAACGCTTCATGGAGCGTTACGCGCCAAACGCAAAAGATTTAGCGGGTCGTGATGTTGTTGCTCGTTCAATGATGACAGAGATTCGTGAAGG
>JALJPB010000165.1 GCA_022969175.1 Colwellia sp.
CGATCATCATTCCCATGCGAATGTGAAAGAAAAATTGAAGATAAAAAGATAATAACAACATTTTTCACTTTTTTAATTTAAAGAGATGCTGACTCATAGTCCAACATATAGGTCAAATTAACCTCATTGCCTGATGTCATTTTATCTTGCATAAGTTGAACCTGAATTGCCATACGCTGTTGAGCATACTCCTTTGGTGAATCAATACCTGCGAGTATTTCTAGCTCTAATGTTTTCATCTGACGATGTTTTAGACTTTCTTCTGTATTACGAGAAAATACTGCATCGACTAATTTTTTCTGCCAAGCCTGTGTTAATGATAAATAATCGGCAGACTCATTAATAGATTGCTCATTAAAATCACTATTTGCAACTTGAGAAAGTACTGAAAATAAACTCGACCAATTTTTCTTCTCTTTCGTTACATCAATTGCTTTGTCTTGGTTATCAAGTACAACAATAAATCGTTCTATCGATAATAAAACTGATTTAATAACCGGTCTACTATCCTTTACTTGTTGATGTAAATCATTAGCCTGCTGTTTGATATGACTTAATTGCCCTTTATCACACTGATCAGAAAATTCAGATTGAATGGCAGTGAACTGTTGTTCAAAAGCTAATTTTTGCTTTGTTTGTTGCTCTTTTTCATCAATTTTTAATGCATCACGCTTTTGAAATAATTGATCATTGGCTGCTCTAAAGGCTTGCCAAAGTCTATTATCTTGCTTAGGGCCGGCATAACCTATGTCTCGCCATTGGTTTTGTAGTTTTTTTGTATTTTCAATCGCGAGATGGATATCGTCATTTAAAAGTTCAACGTTAACTTTTTCAATTAGCATATTTTTTAATGTTATGTTGCTGTCATGAAAAGTTCTCAGCATTATCTTTAATGGCTGTATAACTGAAACGAACTCTTGTTGTAAAGGTTTATACTTATTACGATCAACCTCTCCTGCCTCTAACCAAGATTTATTGAGTTTGTTTAATTGCCCTTCAAGCTCTTTATGGTCACACTCAGTTTGTTGATCAATTGATATAGCTATTTTTTTTGCTTGTTCAATAAGTGCTAAGCGAGTTTCAAGGTGATGTGTACGAAGTTTCTCTTGCTCACTAAAAAATAATCGACAAGGAGCGAAGGCTTGCTCACAAGCTAAATTAAACGCCTCATTTAGTGATTTATCAATATCTTCATCAGCATGGCCTAATAAATTCCAAGCTTTCCTAAACTGCTTAACCTTACTCGATTGTTCATTTGGATTATCAAGCGGACAAGTCACTATTTCATTGATTTCATCTAATAACTGTTGTTTTCTTGGTGTAGCAATATAGTGTTCCCAATCACTGAGATCGGCAATTTGTTTGCTTACTTTTTCAAAGTCTCGTTCAAGTCGGTGTTGTTGGCTTAGTGACAACTGAGCAAAGTTTTTTTCGATGCCCTTAAATAAACCAAAACAGGCATTGTATTTACCTGATGAGAGCAGACGTTTTAAGTCAGCCATTTTTTTTTGTGTTTGCACAAACAAACTTTGTTGTTGTTGGGCAAAAGGTTTTAGTCCTGTTAGCCACGCACTTTGTATTTCTTTATGCGCATTTTTAATTGACTCAGGTAAAAATCCTTTTGTTTGTTTTTCAATAGCCTTCCAGCTTGTTTGCCATTCGTCAAAGGTAGGTTGCCTTTGGATATACTCGGCTATCGTTGAAGGGATTGCTAATTGTGATATTTTTGAAATCAAACCTGTTGCATCAGTTACAGATTTGGCAATATCAGGCAATTGGGTCAACCTTTTCGCTAATTGTGTAATGAGTTTATCAAAGCCTGATTTTTCGGCGTCGTTAAGTACGGAACCTTTTACTTTTGCAGATAAACTATCAAGTTTCGTTGAAAATATAGCCTCATCAAGTAAGGCATTTTCAAAAACACTTGTCGTTAGAGTTTGCTCAAGCTCTGTTAACTGTTGCTTAAACTCATTTGTTGCGGCTAATTTGTCAGTAGTTAATTGCTGCTCAATAATTTGTTGTTGGTAGAGTTCTTCTTTTGCAATAAATGCTTTTTTAAGTTGTTGGTTAATATCTTCATACTTTGTCAAAAAGTTAGCGGCAATCTCATTATCTAAACAAGAAAAATCGTTTTGAACTACTTGCCACTCTTCTTCTAACTGTGATTTTTTTAAAAGGTAAGTTTGATAATCAGTGGTGTCTTTTAATGCCAGTAGTTTGGAAAGCAATAATTGGATTTTTTTTGAAAGTTTTATTGGTTTTTCAACTTTAACTTTAATCTCAACTAATTTGTTGTTGATAGTATCGGTTACTTCGCCATTTACCGCTTTTTTACTGAATTTATCTAATAACACAACATCTTGAGTTTGAGCTATTAGGTATAGTTGTACTTTTTCAATTTGTTTTTGATTAAACAAGCCAACAGCAAGGTGTGGTTTGTTAATTTTTTCTATTAAAGAAATAATAATTTCTGCATCGACTTCATTGTGTAACCAAGGCTCTAACAAAGCTTTATATTTACCATCAGATAAAAAAAGTTGTTTTTGTTGGTTTGTTAAATCAATACTATGTTGACCATTGATCATTTTTACAATTTGCTGATGAGCATAATCGCGAATTTTAGTATTACTGTTTTCACTACTGGCTGATAGCCATTGCTCAAAGGTATTAATTTTTAACAAAACAGCTCGACGTACTAATTCATTTTCATCGTTGGCTAATAATTGTTTTAAAATAATCAGGTCATCATGACTGGTAATTGATAAATCATCACTGACTGTTGTTAACCGAACGTTACTGTCTTTGTGTTGCCATTTTGCCTTGAAAAATTTGGAAAAAATCATAAATTTGGAAACCTAGCTATAGTGTTGTGATCAGATGGCAGGTCAGTTGCTTGCTTTGCTGCCTGTTTGAATTGACTTCTTAAAAAACTTTTAGTTTTAGAAACTATTTCACCGTCAGGGCCGATGGATAGCATATCATCTGAATTTAAGTGTCGTGCTTGATAAGCCATAATAATTTGTAGAGCAGATTCTTTTTGCTCTTTTGCCACAACGGTCCCTTCAGGCCATTTACCTGTTTCTGCGGCACACTTTAACCTTAAGTACATCTCTTCGGTCATGTTGTCGACTAAGGATAATAATTCCATCTGTTATTTACCTCTTTTTAAAAATAATAATCGGATACGTGTAACAAGGTAAAGCACAAAACCTGCAATTGTAGTTGAGATTGATGCCGTGTACTGCCATGTATCTGGATTAGCATATTGCCAAAAGCTCAGAAAACCACCACAAAAGAGCAACATAGCGACAAAGGATTGGTTCATTAAGCTTTGATGCTTTTTAACGTAACTCATTGTTGATATTGATTGTCTTTTTTCTTTATCTAAATTGGTTAACTCTAATTGGCAATGACTACACGACTTTGCTTTATCGGATATTTTTTTATTACAATTTGGGCAATTAATGACAGCCATTACTTTATTATTCTCATGCATTTTAAGATGGCAGATATTTTACAAAAAAAAACGCCCTTGTGGGCGTTTTATTTAATAAAAATTTAAAAAATTTACTTTTCTATGATTTCTCTTGTGTCAAATCAACATCTTTTGTTTCTAAGCGCTGTTCTTTAATACGTTGCTCCCAAAAGTCAGCGTTTTTAATACCTAATTTGACTGGGTCAAAAGTATATTGCTTAACACCTTCCTTTTGTTGACGCTCGTAATCATTCAACGCTTTAATTGCAGGTTTAGACATGAAGAATATAATTAAAATACCAATAATATTTAACCATGCCATCACTCCTACACCAATATCCCCCATTCCCCAAGCGGCACTTGGTTGAGCGACAGTTCCGTAAAATACAGCAGACATTAGAATAACTTTTAAGACAAATCGTAATGCTGGAATCTTAATCGTTCTATTGATATAGGAAACATTATTTTCTGCAATAAAGTAATAAGCAAGAATCGTTGTAAAAGCAAAGAAAAACAACGCGATAGCAATAAACGGTTTGCCAAATCCTGTTAATACACTATCAACGGCAATTTGAGTAAATGCTGGACCACTAATCACAACATCTTCAGCAAGGTTTTGTACAATAAATACACTACTCCCCTCTGGCATGACATTATACGATTGAGTAATTAAAATCATAAAGGCAGTAGCTGAGCAAACAAATAAAGTATCAATATAAACAGAAAATGCTTGAACTAACCCTTGTTGCGCTGGATGTTCTACTTCAGCTGCTGCTGCAGCATGTGGCCCTGTACCTTGACCCGCTTCGTTTGAATAAACACCACGTTTAACACCCCAACCAATAGCGGCACCAAAACCAGCCATAGGTGTGAAAGCATCAGTGATTATCGACATGAAAATGCCAGGTAGAAGGTCAATATGTAATGAAATAATAACGCAGGCAATAATAATATAAGCTAATGCCATAAATGGCACTACAATTTGGGTAAAGTTGGCGATACGTTTAACACCACCAAAAATGATAAAACCAAGTATTAAGACAATAAACGTTGCTGCGTAGACTTTCGTTAAGGCCAAGTCACCCATAAATGATGATACTGTGCCACCATCACCAAAAACATTCACTAGCGCGTCGCCGATCCCATTGGACTGTACAACCGGTAGTAATACTCCACAAGCAACAATTGTAGCGATAGCAAATATCCAAGCATACCATTTCTGTCCCATAGCTTTTTCAATGTAATAAGCTGGGCCACCACGATAGATACCGTCTTCTTCTTCTTTATAAATTTGCGCATTGGTAGATTCGATATAGGCGGTAGCAGCACCAAAAAAAGCAACTATCCACATCCAAAAAACAGCCCCTGGACCACCAAAACCAATGGCGGCGGCAACACCTGCGATATTACCTGTACCAACACGGCCTGATAACGAAACCGCTAAAGCTTGGAATGATGAGATCCCTTTATCTGAGCTTTTACCCGAAAGTAACAACCGCAACATTTCTCTAAATTGACGTACTTGGACAAAGCGTGTTAAAACGGTAAAAAACAAACCGGTTCCTAAACATAAATAAATTAACGCTGGGCTCCAGATAAAACCATTTAGCATATCAACAATTTCTTGCACGTAACTCTCCTATAATTATTATTTCTTGAATATTATTATTCTTATTTGCGATATAAGATTCCGAATCTCTAGCGCTATGAATATCATTTTTATTGGTTATTTAGATAATTGCTCCTGTATTACCCCTCATCTGAGACCGTTCGTCACAAGCAACACAACATTCCTTGAATATCGTCGCTCTTTGCCATCCATGGCACCACGACATATGATTCATCCTTGAATATAAAAAAGAGCTGACATCAGCTCTTTTTTATTAATTATCTTAATTCATCTACCATATGGTATACAGTCGTTAATACATCACGTCCTAGCAAACTACTGCGTTCATCTGACCAGCCTACACTGTAATCTGGAAGTAACGCGTTATCTTTAAATGGCATTTCAATAGTAAAAGCTAAGCTATCGAATTGTTCGCCAACCCAGTTAGTGGCAACGGTCATGTTAGCTTTACCTGGTTCGTCTTTATCATAGCCCTTTTCATCTTGAAACTCTGGAGTGATAGAAATTAAAAAAGCTTTAAATTGATCTTCTAATGCTTTATTTCGCTCATTATATGAAGGGTTACCTTCACAACCGGCAACAAAGTTATAAGGGAGTGCTTCATCACCATGGATATCAAGAAATAAATCAACCCCTGTTTTTTTCATCAATTCACGTACTAAATAAACTTCAGGGCTACGCTCCATAGTAGGTGATTGCCATTCTCTGTTTAAGTTTGCACCACAGGCATTTGTTCTAAGATGACCTCGTACGCTGCCATCAGGATTCATGTTTGGTACAATATAAAAAACAGCTTTATTTAATAGAGCACGGGCAACACCGTCATCTTCATCAAGTAAACGGTCGATAAAACCTTCCATAAACCATTCTGCCATGGTTTCACCTGGGTGTTGACGCGCTGTTAACCAGATAATTTTTTTGCCTTGTGCTTCTTCGCCTATTTTGAGTAAACTGATATCGCGGCCATCAAGTGTTTGTCCTAAAACTTGAAGCTTGCAATCCATATGTAATTGCGCGCCATGAATCATATCTTGATGACGTTCATAACTGTAAGGAGCGAAGTATGCAAAATAGACTGAATCATAGTCTGGTGTTAGTTTAATGGTAAGTTTGTCACCATCAAATTCAGTTGGCACACGAAACCAATGTTCTCGATCATAAGAGGCTACTGCATGATAATCTTCCCAACCTTCAACATAAGCTGAGTTTCCAGCGTTAGTTAAATGGATAACATGTTCAACATTTTCATTATCTGAAGGGGTTTGTTGTAATTTAAAGTGAAACCATTGATAAAAATCAGACTCATTGTCTTTGTTAATTTCTAATTGAATGTTGTTGGCTTGACTGGCATCGATTACACGGATATTACCACTATCGAAATTTGATGAAATTTGCATAAAAATTGTATACCTTTTATCGGGATGTAGGCTTTTACGAATGGCTTAGTGTACACAAACAAGACCTAGATCAAAAGCTTTAAAGAGAACGTAAATACAAGCCCAGTTCCGATGAATATCCAAGAGACCGACCCGTTATAGTATTTTGTTCATCTATAATGTAATAACTTGGATAACCCGTGATTTTAAACTGTTTTTTAATCACTTCATTCCCTAAGGCAATTGGAAAAGTAAGTTGATGCTGTTGGGTAAATTTACTCACTTCAGCAATCGATGTGAAGTCCATCACTACAGCAATAACATCTAAGTGTTCATTTTTTTCATATAAGGCTTGTAAATTACCAATGCTGGCGTGACAAACTTGGCACCAAGGAGCAAAAAAATAAACAATGGTCGTTTTTCCTGCAGAATGTATTTTAATTCTCTCCCCCATTACCGTAGGTAGTTCAATAGCTATGTCAGTTAAAGAAGTTGAAGTCGACAACATACT